>CAYWRH010000074.1:0-20414 GCA_964460435.1 uncultured Desulfatiglans sp. | reverse complement strand
CTTTCTTTTCGGTAAGATTTATTCGATTTTACGATAGTACTGTGGTAAAGGACAGATAAACCCTGACTGGGGTGATCCATTATTAGTCCCAGTTGATGATCTGCGGAAACTTGGTAGCAGAGAGTCCTTTTGTTAATGTTTTGGGTATGATCTCTGCCAGTTCCTCTGTTGTCCATCCCTTTTCATTCCTTAACACCTCTTTTACAGGAGGCGGATCAATGAATATGCCTACATGCCCTTTCCATACCTCAAATATCTGTCCATTAATATTTCCTGCCTGTTCACTCACAAGATAGGTCACAAGGCTCGCAATATCCTCCGGGCGGTTAGCCAGCATAAAGGGGATATTTTCCTTTGTTCCGCGCCATGCTGCAAGGGGTCTTATGGCATTGACAGTGATACCATATTCAGCCACATCCCTTGCTGCTGTGCGTGTTAAACCGATAATACCCTCCTTTGCGGCGCTGTAGTCTGCAAACCCACGCCAGCCAAACGCAGTGTGTGAGGCGGTATTTACAACCCTTCCATATTTCTGCTTTTTCATGTATTTGCATGCCCTGCGCAAGGTGAAAAACATGCCGTAAAGATGGGTCTTAAGCACTATATCCCAGTCATCAAATGGCACCTCGTCAATGTCGCGCGGTTCCCGGACAACACCTGCGTTGTTTATAATTATATCAATCCTCCCAAACTCCTTTACCGCTGTATCAATGATTTTATTGGCACCTTCCTCAGTAGCTACAGAATCATAATTGGCAATTGCTGTACCGCCGGCAGCAATTATCTCCTCCACCACTTTATCGGCGGGTCCCTTTGATGTGCCGATACCGTCAGTGGATGTGCCGATATCATTAACAACAATCTTTGCCCCATGCCGGGCCATTGAAATCGCGTGTGCCCTTCCGATACCGTTTCCTGCGCCTGTGATAACTGCGACCCTCTCCTCCAGCATTTTGCTCATGAAAGGCTCCACCTGTTATAGCAGATCACCTCTTTTTCCGGTTTGCGGTCACGAGGGCTGTGCTCAAGGCCCTTGTGCTTTTCGTTCAGATAACTGTCATCACCGGGGTAACCAAGCGCTATGAGGGTTATAACTATATAGTCATCAGGGATATTAAAGGCCTCCTTGATCTTTAAAGGTTCATATCCTGCAATGGCATGCGCATAGAGCCCTTCCTTAAAACTCTGCAACATGAGATTCTGGGCAGCCAGGCCGCAGTCAAATAGCGCATATTCCCTGCGGTCGCTGAGCATGCAGTCAAGGGCAGGCTTTGTTGCTACAACTACAGCGGCCTTTGCATGTTTAAACCAGTAATTGCCATCTGACAATGCGCCAAAAACCTTGTTAAGCGCCTCATTATCTGTGGCCACAAGAAACCGCCATGACTGGTTATTAAAGCATGACGGGGCATAGGTGGCAGCGGTCATTATCCTTTTAATTAAATCTTCAGGTATCTTTTTATCACTGAATGCCCTGTAGGCCCTGCGAATATTTATTTCGTGTAACAGCTCTGTCATAGTTAATCTCCATTAATAAAGGTAGGTAAAAGATTTTATAAAAATAAATATAATATAAAAGAGACCCTGCTGGCTATAGATATTTTTCAGGCAGGGATAATGATGTTCGCATGCGATACTATTTCAGAAGCGAAAAAGATTAAGATCAACGCTCTCCGCCATGATCCTGTGGCCAGTTTCATTAGGGTGCAGATGATCGCCTGTGTCATATTCGGAGAGCATCTGCCGCGGATTTGCCGGATCTTTAACAGCCCTTTCCATATCAATAACAGCATCAAACTGGCCACTGTTTCTTATCCATGCATTAACTTTCTGTCTTGCTGTTTCACTCCATGCTGAGTCGTAGAATGATCCTCCAAAGGGCAGCAGTGTTGCCCCGTATACAATAATACCCTTTTCATGTGCAAGGGTGATCATATCCTTATAGGCGTCAATCAGTTCCGCTACAATTTTATCCGCCTCTTCCATGCTCTTTGTCTGGCCGATATCATTGATTCCCTCCAGTACTATCAAAAAGCGCGCCCTGCTTTGATTCAGCACATCTGAAGAAAACCGCTTCAAGGCCGCTGGCCCCAGGCACTCGCGAAGGACACAATTACCGCCAAGCCCCATATTGAGAACAGCAATACCGGCTGTTTCACTGTTTTCATTCAGCCTCCTGAAGAGCTCATCCGGCCAGCGGTTCTGCCTGTTTGTGCCAGACCCCCTTCCGTCTGTAATGGAGTCACCGAGAATGATAAGCGCCGCCTTTGATTCATCTGCAGGAACATCAATGGAATCCAATATGTACCAGTGATCAGTCTGAAGGGCATCTGTAAGATCAGCCGATTCAATCAGATTGCCGAGCCCCAGAAAGGAGGTGGTTCGGGAACCGGGATGACCCGTAACATCAGAAGATGTATCACCAAAATATATGGTAACAGCCACCCTTGACCGGGGGCTCAATGTGAATAATAGAGGATCAGAGGTTACTGTTGAGCCAGGTTCAATTACTGTATGGGGCCTGTTATTAAAGCTCAGTCTCCTTTCTTTTGACCTGTCTATGGCACCTTTCCCCATTGAAAGGGCTATGCTTGCGGATTTTATGTTCACAGGGTCTGTGCCATATTCATTGGAAAATCTTACCCTGAGCATTTTACCGCCAATGGTAACCTGAACAACCTGCCTCAGGGTATTGTTGTCAAGCCCCGGCTCAGGGGGCAAATTATGGGGCTCAACAGGCTGCTGCGCAGCGGCCCAGGTAGATATCCATTCTGAAGCGGGCATGAACCTTTTATCATGAGCTGATCCACATGAAGAGATTGCTATAAGAAAAGGAAGCAGGATAAATATCCTGAAGGAGGTTAACCGGGTGCCCTCTATTTTATGGTTTATAAACATGCTGTTGCCTGGTATTGCCTCATTTTTCTATTCACTGTACTTTTTAAGCCTGTGACGCAGGGTATTTCTGCTGATTCCTAGCATCTCAGCCGCCTTTACCTGATTGTTGCCTGATTTCTCAAGCGCCTTCATTATGATAACCTCTTCAACTGTTTCAATTATATTGGCATGAATGCCTTCAGTAAAAAGCTGCATCACCTCTGGCATTATATTTTCAATCTTTTCCTTCAGGCTGCTGATGATCTGGTTACGGTTTGTGGCATGTGCATCATATTCCTTCTGCCTGTCCAGAAACTCTATATGCTCCTCTGCAATAATGTCACCTGCGCACAGGATAACCGCCCTGTTCAGGCAGTTCTCCAGCTCCCTTATGTTCCCCGGCCATGAATAGGATTTAAGGCGGTTCATGACCCTTTCCGGTACATATGGTATTGCCTTGTTATGCTCAGCGCTGAAACGGCTGATAAAATATTCCACCAGCTCAGGTATGTCTTCGGTCCGCCTTCTCAGGGGCGGGAGATCAATGGAAATGACCTTTAATCTCCAGTAGAGATCCTCTCTGAAGGTTCCCTCCTGCACGGCTGAAGAAAGATCCCTGTTTGTAGCGGCGATAATGCGCACATCCACCTTGATAGTCTTTACACCCCCCAGCCTTTCAAGCTCGCCATCCTGAAGCACCCTTAAAAGTTTTGCCTGAAGAGGCATGGAGAGTTCCCCTATTTCATCCAGAAAACAGGTGCCGCCGTTCGCCCTTTCAATCTTGCCCAGCTTTGTATGGCGGGCCCCTGTAAATGCCCCGGGTTCATACCCGAATAGTTCACTTTCAAAAAGCTGTTCAGGAATTGCTGCACAGTTAATGGCAATAAAGGGTTTATCATTCCGGTTGCTGTGATGAAAGATGGCCTTTGCGGCAAGTTCCTTTCCTGTGCCGCTTTCACCTGTAAGAAGCACTGCCACATTCTTTTCCGCTATCTGACCGATAGTTTTATAGACATCCTGCATTGCCTTGCTTCGCCCTATCATCTTTAAGCCCTTTTCAGATGACCCGGCAATGGAGGTATTTGTCATATCAGGCAGAAAAACCCTCTCCTTCATCCTGCTGTTAAGCTCAAGCGCTTCACCGACTATACGGCTTAGCTCCTTGCGTTCAAATGGTTTGCTCAAATAGTCATATGCACCGCGCTTCATGGCTGTAATGGCAGTATCAGTATTGCCATAGGCGGTCATGATAATAACAGGGGTCTTTACCCGGGCATTTTTGATCTCCTGCAGGGTGTCAAGGCCATTAAGGCCTGGCATCTTGTAGTCCAGTAAAATGAGATCAAAGTTTTGATCCATGATAATTTTTATGGCCTCCTGACCGGAGAGGCATGTGGTTACATCATAACCTTTTCTGTTAAAAAACCTGGTAAGAAAGTGGTTTAACCCTTCATCATCGTCAATAAGTAATATTTTCTCAGTTTCCATTTTACCCTTCAGATATTACAGGAAGAAATATAGAAAAGCAGGCCCCGCCCTCCGGCCTGTTCGCCGCTGTTATTGCCCCGTTGTGCCGTTTTATTGTATTGTAAACAGTGGGGAGCCCAAGGCCGGTCCCCGCTGCCTTGGTTGTAAAAAATGGATCAAAGATATAATTAAGGTTTTCAGGTGATATGCCGGGGCCAGTGTCCTCCACATCTATCCGAACTGCAGTAACAGCTTTTTCCCCCTCTGACAGCCTGTAATCGGCAAGACTCGCACTGATATATATATGGCCCTTTTCAGGCATTACCTCAAGGGCATTTATAAAAAGATTGATCAGCGCCTCTTCAAGGAGCTTTATGTCGCCATTAATTTCCGGCAGGTCAGGGGCGATTCTGGTCTCTATTGTGCATTCCTGCTTGTTTGCCATGGGGCGCACAAGTGAAACAACATCCCTTACCAAATACCCCGGAGAAATCATTGAAAACTCCATCTCCTTGGGCTTTGTGTAATCCAGAAGGCGGTTAATAGCTGCCTCAATCCGGGATATCTGACCCATTGCTATGCCAAAATCCTCTATAAACTCGGGTGATATCTCTATCTCCCCCTGTATTGATTCAAGAAAGAGCTTCAGGGAGGTGAGAGGTGTGCGGATTTCATGGGCAACAGCAGCGCCAAGCCGCCCAAGGGCTGCAAATTTTTCAGACTGCTCGGCAATTATTTTAAAATGTTTAAGGGTCTCACCGGTCTCTTCAAGTTCAGCAGACTTCAGGTTGATTTTTTCAACAAGCGTATCCTGCCGCTGTTTGATCTTCATGGCCATATCATTAAAGGCGCGGTAAAGCACACCTATTTCATCACTCCGGCTAGTATCAAGCCCTTCAGGAAAATGATCAGACTGGGCAAGAAGCCTGGCTGACCGGCTGAGCTCCTGCACAGGGAGGATAAAATGATAGGAAATCACCCAGGTAAGCACAAATGCGCCTCCTATTGCCGTCAGCATCATGAAACCGATTAGACGTTTCATGCTGTCAGCGCTTTTAAATGCCTCAGCCTTGTCCTGTTCAACAACAATATACCAGTCTGTGCCATCTACCCTATGTGACCTGCCCAGCACCTCAATATTGCGGTAATCCCTGTATATCCTTTTTTGCTCGCCTGACCCGAGGGTGTTTTTAAAGCTTCCTGAATGGGAAATGTTTTCAGAAAGGATACGCCAGGGCTCCTTATGTGCAAGAAATGTCCCGTTTTTGTCAACAAGATAACACTCCCCAGTTTCTCCAAGTGAAACATGGAGTATGATGCTTATGATATTATTTGTGCCCACTGTTCCAAGTACGCTTCCGATATGATGCCCGTTTTCATATACAGGCGCTATTAACTGGAATGTTGATTCCTTTTCCTTTGGCAGGTATTTAACCTGAGGTGAGAGAGGAGATTTTTGCAGGTCATCTGTAATAATATCCATTCCCTCTCCCCGGGTGAAATCTCCTGCGCTGTAGACAAGCCCGTTTTTATCTGAGAATATGGTTATATTGTTGTACACCCTGTACTGATTGCGAACCAGGTCAAGATAGGGGGCTATAAGGGCCGGGTCCATGGATCTCACAATGGATGTGCCTGCTATAACCTGCATATCCTGTTTTCGTTCCTGTAGCCACCGCTCCAGAATAACTGCCTTGTCAGAGGCAATGTTCTCTATCTGGCGGGATAACAGATCATTGATGACAGACTCGGTGGTTTTTATGGAGAATATGCCGAAGACAAGGGGTGGGACAAGTGCAAGCACAAGGAATAAAAAAATCAGCTTGTTTTTGAGGTTAAAGATTTTTTTATATAAGTGCAATTTTAAAGCCCCTCTGATTATCCATCTAAGCCATTTCCATCTATTGCCAGTGCAAGACAAGCTCCTGACTTACAACATTTGACCTTATGACAAGGTTATTATCCTTCAAGTCATAAACTTTTACAATATGAGAAAGCGCCTCATCCCCGGGTCTAAAATGTGAGAGCCTGTTAGTGAACCCTGAAAGCATCTCCGGTCTGAAAATGACATCCTCTTTTTCAGGGTAAAGTGCGCCATAAAAAATAGAGGTTTCAGTTAGATCATGGAAGAAGTGTGTCCCGAATGAGAGATCAGGAATCATGCTTCCCGCAGGGTAGCTGATCTCCATAAGGGCTGTTATATGGTTGATTTCTGAAAATTTAACAGGAACACCCATTGCAGGCGTCTGGGTGCCCCATCTCCCCGGGCCCATGAGCAGGGCGGGGTTCTTTCGCGGATCGATTATCTCCCTGTTAAGCTTTCCGATCAGTCTTGCCACACTGTACTTTTCAGCAGGCGTTGATGCGGCATAGTTTTGGGGGTCCACCCAGATGAGCATGGTAACAGGCAGAACCACATTGCCTCCCATAAAATTCCCCTCCATCCTGATAAATATCTTCCCTGGGTCAACCTTATCGGTAAGGGGAATATTGACTGTATTGTAAATGGTCTGAAACGGGCGGCATTGAAGCAGGTTGACCTGCATGCCATGATTAAAATCATGATTCACCGTGAACTCTATCTCTACAGGGACAGTATATGCCTTTTCAATGGTCTTCATCATCCTGCTCATTGTTTCTATCAGCGGGGTATCTGAAAGGAGGTTGTCAAAGGTTATCGCCCAGTTCTGTTCTGAAAAAGGTCTGTCACAGTTTTCTGCCCCAGGGTCATTTACAGCAATTGATCTTATATCTATATCTGGTGCCTTTTTAATAAGTTCAGGCAGTGAAACGGTCTTAAATGCGTTTTCTTTGAGGTCAAGATAATCCACATAGTGCTGAGAGTATTTTTTTATTTCCTGCATACCGGCTAAAGGTTTTGTCAGGGGATCATCCATAGCGATGATCCGCGGATAATCGGTTTCAACCCTGTTTACCGCACGGGTGCCAAGACCCATCACAAGGCGAAGCATCCCTGCCCCGGGGTCCATGCCCTTTTTCCATACATATGGGTTGCGCGACAGACCCACGCCTGCCAGATCAGGGAAAAAACAGTCATTATGGCCTGCCCCTGAGACCCTTTGAACTATTATAGCCATGTGCTCATCTGCCTTATCAAGGCCGCGCTGCATCCTGTAAGAAAGTGCCTCCTCGCTCATTGTACATGCATATATTCGTTTTATTGCCTCTTCAAATATCTCATAACGTTTTTCCGGGGAGGTATGGTTTACACAGAAATAGCTCTCATATCTCCCGGCAAAGGCGCTTCCAAATGCATCTTCAAGAAGGCTGCTGGAACGCACTATTATGGGCGATTGCCCGAAATATTCAAGCATAAGCTCAAAGCGTTCGCGTATGGGGTCAGGGAATGTCCCTGAAAGGATCCTTTCTCTCAGTTCCCCAGCCTTTTCATAATATCCTTCAGGGGTCTTATGGGCCATGAAGAGCTTCCACCACACATTCCTCACAATAAACGAATAGAACACATCAGAACCTATATAAAAGGAGTCGTGAGGTTCAAGCATATGTGCCCAGTCAAAGCCTTCATCCTTCATCAAAATCTTTCTGGAAAGAAGCATGCCCAGCGCCTTGCCCCCTATAAACCCAGTGCCGATAAGCCTTTCCTTGATGTGAAGCAGGTCTTCAAGCGTGAAATATTTCCTGATAATGGAGGTCATTCGCCTGTTTCTGCTCAGGATCAGGCGGCTAAGATATTCCACCCTGTCCTCCTTTTCAAGGGGATCGGCTCCCGATTGAATAAGCTCGCCTGCCTCAACAAAGAGGTGATCAAAGTAGTCAAGAGAACGCCTGGCATTTACAGAATTCTCCATCATCAGGTGTGAAAAGAGCCTTGCGGCCTCAACGCTGTTGATAACAGGGACAAGCTGAGACTGCTCCTTTATGTGGGGGAAAAACATTGTAGAGGAATAACGGCCCTGCACCTTGATGGGGTGTATGCACAGCCTGCGATCAAAGCTGTAGAGGTCAATCAGGATCTGGGTTGTCTCCCTGATGCCTGCAACCGCCTTATATGAATGATGATTTCTCAGTATAGCAAAATAGGCAATGGTATTAAGCTCAAAAAGATAGGGGCATGTGACAAAAAAAAAGTTGACTATCATCATGTCAGAGGCCCATTCAAGGAGTAGATCAGAGAGCGAGTCAAAGACATAGCATGTATCACGTCCCTCAGCCGTTATTATATTATGTATTGATGAGGTGAATAATTCAAAACCGCCGGATATATCGAGATTATATATCTGAATGTTTTTTCTAGGCGCAAGAAGCGGAAGATGCCTTGCAAACCGGATATAGACAACCTTCTCGCCTGTGGAAACTGCATTGTTCACAAAATATGAGACCATTTTGCGGTATGTATCTATATCATCCACCTGCCATACCACATTATCGCCCCTGTGCAGGTAATCTATGATATTGTCAAGACTTTCCCATCCTGTACTTACGTGCGAGTGATGTGACATTTCTCCTGTTTAGTCCCCTGCCTTATAATAGAATGGATGACCCTGCAGGTTTCTGATCCGCAAGGTCATCCATTTAGAGTCTGAACTGAATCAGGTCTATACGATTCCGTAGGCCAGCATGGCCTTTGCCACCTTCATAAACCCGGCAATATTGGCCCCTGTTACATAATCTCCCTTTTTGCCATAGGTCTCGGCGGCGTCAAGGCATGACTTGTGTATGCTCTTCATGATAAGAAGCAGCCTCTGATCCACCTCTTCTCTTGTCCATGATAGTTTCATACTGTTCTGGCTCATCTCAAGGCCCGATGTGGCTACACCTCCTGCATTAACTGCCTTGCCAGGTCCAAAAAGTATCTTATGCTCCTGGAATATCCTGACTGCTTCCGGTGTTGAAGGCATATTAGCCCCTTCAGCAACACATATGCAACCATTTTTAGCAAGTGATTCTGCATCCTCGGCATTCAGCTCATTCTGAGTGGCGCAGGGGAGTGCGATATCAACCTTTATGCCCTGTTTTCTCAAGACCTCCCATACGTTTTGACCTTCAAAGCAGGCGCACTCATACTTGCCTGCATATTCGGTTATCCTGCCGCGGCGGTTATTCTTGAGATCCATGATATAATTGCATTTATCACTGTTTATTCCCTTTTCATCAACTATTGTCGCGTTTGAATCGCAGGCAGTAATAACCTTTGCTCCCATCTGGGTGGCCTTTTCTATTGCATACTGGGCCACATTCCCTGAACCGCTGACTGCAACCACCTTGTTCTTAAAATCCTGCCCCCTTGTTGCAAGCATTTCAGCGGCAAAATAGACTGCGCCATAACCGGTGGCCTCGGGTCTTATAAGGCTTCCGCCATATTCAAGCCCCTTCCCGGTGAGAACACCTGTGTGGGTATTCTGTATCTTTTTATAATAGCCGTACATGTAGCCTATTTCCCTGCCGCCTACGCCGATGTCTCCGGCAGGCACATCGGTCTCCGGGCCTATATGCCTGAAAAGTTCACGCATAAAGGCCTGGCAGAAACGCATGATCTCTGCATCAGACTTGCCCTTGGGATCAAAATCAGCCCCGCCCTTTCCACCGCCCATAGGAAGGGTGGTAAGGGCGTTTTTAAATATCTGCTCAAATCCCAGGAATTTGATTATGCTTAAATTTACCGAGGGGTGGAACCGTATGCCTCCCTTGAACGGCCCTATGGCATTATTGAACTGTACCCTGAAACCCCTGTTGACATGAACATTGCCTTTGTCATCCATCCAGGGCACCCTGAAGGTTATGGCCCTTTCGGGCTCAACGATCCGTTCATATATGGCAGCCTTTACAAACTCCGGATGACGTTCTGCTGTGGGTTTTAGTGTTTCAAGAACCTCTGTAACCGCCTGATGAAATTCTACCTGGTCCCGGTCCATCTGTTTAACACGGGCAATTGTATCATTGATAACTGACACGAAACTTTCCTCCTTTTTTTAGTTAGCGTATTTGTACTCCATAACTTCATAATCACCATCATCCCTGATGGTGTAAATCTTTGCGGATTTCTGTTTTAGCTCTGCCGGCCTTTTCCATTTATACCAGTGAATATCATCAGAGGAAGCGCCGTCAACACCTGCGAACTCCATCTTCAGCTCCTTCAGGCTGTCATACCCGCTGCCGAAAAAGGGCAGCTTTGAAAAAAATGGCCTGATGCTTCTCATGTCTGTTACAGCTGCAAAATGGGTGGGGAACTGGGGGTCTCCAAAAACAAGGAGATATCGATCAGGGGATAAGGTGATATTATAATCTGAAGGGATATCCTCCTTTTTTATCTCTTCAAAATGTTCCTTCAATATTGCCCCTGCCTCTACATTATCAACATCATCAACAGAGAGGAGATCCGGGCATTTAAAATACCCGAAGATATAAAGCACAATACTGAAATTGCTTATCTGTTCATAGATAGGCTGTTCCCTTTGACACATCTTCGTTGTTTCATTGATCCTTTCCTTGACCAGGATACCCTCGGTGTTCATGATTAACCTCCTTATAATGGCTAATAAAAAAATCTCCCGGCGAATAAAAGGAACAGGCCGGGCATGTGATATCTGTATTAAAGGTAAGGCAAAGAGTGTGCCAGCAGCACCTCATATTTTCATAATTTGAAACATCTTGATATTACAGGAAAATTATTAAAAGATGCCTCTCTTGTATAATTCATGGGTGGTGAAAATTAAATCACCGGTTTTTCATATTTATATGACATTATATGAAAAAAAATGTGAAATGCCTTGCCAGCGCAAGAAAGATCCTGTCCTGTTCAATTTTTGAACAGGGCTGTTTAAAAAACAGCATTAAAATATTCAGTTGTCCAGTAGATTAAAGACAGCATCACTGTGAATAGAATTTATCTGTTAAAATGTATTAATGACTCTCTCATCAAAATTAAGGGACAAGATGGACATCCTGATTATACTGCTTAATATAGAAGAAAATATATCGACCAATAATAAGGAGGAACAGAGATGTCTAAAATGAGAATAGAGGCACAACCCGCACTGGAGGCCTATGTCGGAGAGGATGGAAACATATGTCTGAAGCAGGAAGCCTTTGACGGCCAGGAAAAAACCATTGTTATTCCCCGTGAGTATGCAGGAAAGATCATCAAGTGGCTCCAGATACTTGTGGGTGAGAAGAGGGACCCTGTTCGTGAAGAGTTTATTGCAGAGGACTGATAATCCATTCAACCATATAATCACAACCTAAAAGGGATTTCAGAAACAGAAGGCCTTTAATTCCCTGAAATCCCTTTGCCTTAATCCCCTTACATGCCAGATGGAAGGTCCCTGTGACCTGCGAAGGCACACGCGGTATTTTCATGGGATGTGCCTGACTTAGGTCTGAATATCATGGTGTCACGCATTGCCTTCAGTATCTCGATGCTGTCCTTGTACCCCTGATTAATGCGGCACACCCATAGCGCCATGCCTGCTATCAGCGCCACACGGAAGAATCCCTTTCTTCAGAATCGATGTATATGGAGGCAAAGGTTTAAGCTTCACCTTTGAATACGGTCCTGAATCCGGAATGATATCCTTAAGAAACTGCGGATATCATGATCGATGTGAATCAAAATATAAACTGGCATGCTTTAAAGGCCCTAAACTTCTTGACATCATACTATTCCTCGTCTATAAACCGAACGTTCGGTAAAGTGCTTTCCAGTGTCAAATTATGCCGGTTTCAGCGGGAATGGGAAATGAATAAAAAGGAACAGATACTTCAGGAGATAGCTGAATTATTTTATGTTAATGGGTATGAGAAGACATCCATAAGGGATATCTCAAACGCCATCAATATCAGCAAGCCCGGCCTTTATTACCATTTTACCAACAAGCAGGAGATGCTCTTTGACATGATCTATGACTTCATGGAGAGCACCAGCAAAGATCTCTTCAATGAACTGTCAGGGCTCAAGACTCCTGAAGAAAAACTGCTCTGCATTATAAAAAACCACATAGAATCTTTTATCAAGCATCCGGCCAGGATGAGGGTGCTTGTCTATGAGGCCCACTCACTGGAAGATGACTATTACCAGAGGTTTAAACAGAAACAGCGAGAGTACATTGCTGTTATCCGTGAGATCCTTCAGGCAATAATGGATAAGCATAAGTCCAAGCTGAATATCAATGTTGTAACCTTTACCCTCCTGGGTATGCTCAACTGGATAATACAGTGGTATGAACCAAGGGGGGCGGTATCCCCGGATGAGCTTGCAGATGAGATGTATACCTTTTTTATTAACGGGTTGAAGAACAGATAAATTTATAAGGATATTTTATGGAACAGTGGACACTACCAAAGGTATTTTACGAACAGCTTAACAGACTGAATGACAGGACATTTCTGATATACAAAAAAGATAACAGGTGGCAGAACGTTTCATGGGCCGAGGTCGGTGAAAAGGTGAGAGACCTTTCGATAGGTCTTATGAAGCTTGGCGTAAAAAAGGGTGACCGTATTTCAGTGATCTCTGAAACACGGCCTGATTATGCATATACAGTGATTGCCATTGCCAATGCAGGCGCCATCTTTGCGGGGATCTACCAGACCAACAGCCCAAAGGAGTGCGCCCATGTAATCAATGACTCAGGGGCAAAGATTATATTTGCAGAGAACAAGGCCCAGTGCGAGAAGATTTTAAAAGCCGCAGAGAGCTGCCCTCATGTGGAAAAGATTATAGTCTTTGATGGCTTTTCTCCTGTCGAAGACCCCCGTGTTATAACCCTGTCTGCGCTTTATGCACTCGGCAGGGCAGAATATGAGAAAAACGGCGACAGAGAATATCTTGAAAGGCTCCATGAAGTTAAACCTGAGGATGTGACAGCCATTATTTATACATCAGGCACAACAGGGCCTCCAAAGGGTGTGATGGATACCAACCGGGGCATTTTAATGAACCTGAGAGAGTATACCAAGTTTTTCCCGGTCAATGAAACAGACAGGGGTCTCTCTTTTCTGCCAATGGCCCATGCACTTGAACTCAGGAATGGCCACTGGTTTCATATAACCTTCGGCATTGAGCAGGTATATGCTGAGGGTATGAGGCAGCTCTTTGACAATGTGCGCGAGATGAACCCCACATTCTTTTTTACCACCCCCAGATTTTTTGAAAAACATTATAATAATATCTCCGCTGAGATTGAAAAGGCCTCGCCATTCAGGAAAAGGATAATAAAATGGTGCCTGAAGGCTGGCGCCAGATACAACGATGACTCCTGGAATGTAAAGGGAAGGTCACCGGATCTTTTTACATCTCTTTCATATGCCATTGCAAAGAGACTGTTTATAAACGATGTGCGTGAAAAGGTGGGCAGAAAACTGAGGTACGGCGGCGTAGGAGGCGCCCCCATGACAGCCGAGATGCTCAATTTTTTCAGGTCATGCGGTGTTCCCCTTTATGAAGGTTACGGCCTCACAGAGGGGTGCGGTCAACTGGCGATTAACCGTCCAGGTGTCTTTAAATATGGCACAGTTGGCAAGCCCCTTGACGGCATAGAGGTAAGGCTCAAGGATGATGGAGAGATAATCGCAAGGGGCTGGCTCTGTACGCCGGGATACTGGAATAATGCGAAGGCTACAGAAGAGCTCTATGAAGGGGGATGGCTTAATACAGGCGATATCGGCGCCTTTGATGAAGATGGTTTTCTCAAGATAACCGGCAGGAAAAAGGAGATACTAATTACATCAGGCGGGAAAAATGTATCGCCGTCATATATAGAAAACATCTTAAAACTCAGCCCCTATATAAGCCAGGCAGTGGTGTTCGGTGAAGGAAAGGATTACCTTGTTGCCCTTCTTACCCTTAACCAGGAGGAGGTTAAAAAATATGCTGAAAGGAATAATGTAACATACAGGGATTATGCTGACCTTATCACCAAAAAGGAGATCATTGATCTTATACAAAAGGAAGTGGATTACCAGAACAGGGAGGTCGCAAAGGTTGAACAGATAAAGAAGTTTACCATATTAAAGGATGAATTCAGCCAGGAAAAGGAAGAGGTAACACCGACATTCAAGATCAAAAGAAATAATATTACTGAGCGTTACAAGGATGTGGTGGCCAGGATGTACGAATAAAAGCTAGGCGCAGGGTACAGGGCGCAAGTCTCAAGATAAAAAGAGGAACGTTGAACATTGAATTATGAATTTTAAGAATATACTCAAATATAAAACTCTTTAAACGGAGGTAGAGATGTCAAAATATGAAACTATAATATATGAGGTAAAGGACAAGGTCGCAAGGCTGACCCTTAACAGGCCGGATAAGCTAAATGCCATGACCGGCACCACCTTCAGGGAGATAACCGAGGCCCTTAATGAGGCTGAAAGGGATAATGATGTAAGGGTGCTTGTTATTACAGGAAATGGCAGGGCATTCTGTGCGGGTGTTGATCTAAAGTTCGCTGCAAAGGAACTGACCAACCTGAAATCACAGACAGATTTTCTGACAGTAGGCAAGGAGCTCCTTATCAAGATAGAGAGCCTCTCAAAACCGGTTATAGCGGCGATCAATGGCCTTGCGCTTGCAGGTGGTTTTGAAATACTTCTGGCGTGTGACCTTGCGGTTGCAGTTGAAGATGCCATGATAGGTGACCAGCATATGAAGGTAGGGATGTTCGGCGCTGG
This sequence comes from uncultured Desulfatiglans sp., assembly GCA_964460435.1. Taxonomy (GTDB): domain Bacteria; phylum Desulfobacterota; class DSM-4660; order Desulfatiglandales; family HGW-15; genus JAAZBV01. The sequence continues at coordinate 5,423 of CAYWRH010000074.1, read as the reverse complement.
CGGCACCCCCTACAGGCTCCCGCTTTTAATCGGCATGAGGAGGGCAAAGGAGCTTCTTTTTACAGGCAAGTGGATATCAGGGAAAGAGGCTGAAAGGATAGGTCTAATTAACCGTGCTGTGCCTGCGAGCGAATTTGAAAAGGCGGTTAATGAGATGGCAGCGGAACTCGCAGACAAGAGCCCAACAGCCATGAGGCTTACAAAATCATATATCAATAAATCGATCATGTCTGATGCTGATGTAAGGCTTGAGGCGGCAATGCTTTCAGCAATAGTCAATGATACATCAGAGGATCATGATGAGGCGCTCAAGGCCTTTGGGGAAAAGAGGAAGCCTGAGTTTACGGGGAGATAAAAACGGGGCACAAGGTACAAGGCGCAGGGCGCAAGGAAAACCCAAAGAATAAAACCTTGCGCCGGATAGCGAACTATAAATATGAATAAAAACAATATGTCTTCAAAAAATAACATAAATAGTAACGAGCCTCCTCAAGCGCTATCCGGTTTAGTAGTCCTCGACCTTTCCAGGTTTGCGCCAGGACCGTTCTGTACCGGAATCCTGGGCGATATGGGGGCTGAGATCATAAAGATAGAAGAGGCAGGCAAGCCTTCAGGGAGGCGTGCTGAGGATGGAAAGGGCAAAGGCGTGCCCGAGGTAAGGGAGTTTGCGCCTCCTGATTCTCCATATGATCCCTCAAACAGAAACAAACGAAGCATTGGTATTAATCTTAAGAGTGAAGAGGGCAGAGAGATCTTTTACAGGCTCGCAAAGGAGGCAGATATTGTTGTTGAGGGGTTCAGGCCTGGTGTTACTGACAGGCTTGGCATAGGCTATGAAAAACTCAGGGAGATAAATAAAAGGATCATCTACTGCGCAATAACAGGTTATGGTCAGGATGGCCCCTACAAATTTCTGCCGGGTCATGATGTGAACTATATATCCCAGGCAGGGTATCTCAGTATTTTAAATGAACCAAGACTCCCTGGCAATCTTATAGGCGATATTGCAGGCGGCGGGATGCAGGCGGTTATTGGCATCCTTGCGGCATTAATTGCAAGGGAGAAAACCGGCGAGGGGCAGTTTGTGGATATCTCTATCACAGATGGTGTTTTGGCCCAGCTTGGCCCATACTATGCCGCATATTCAATGAACAAAAAGATGCCGGATGAGACAGACATGGTTAGTACAGGCACAGTACCTTTTTATAACCTCTACAGGACAAAGGATAATAAGATGCTTGCACTGGGATGCTCAGAGCCCTGGTTTTATGTTAATCTGTGCAAGGCCCTTGGTTGCGAGGAGATGATACCCTATCAAGGCGATGTTGAAAAATATAGTGAGGCTTTTGAAAAATTTACTCGGCAATTTCTTACAAAGACAAGGGATGAGTGGTTCGATATACTCACAAAATCCGATATTGCTGTAAGCAAGGTGCTCTCATTTGATGAACTTGCAGATGACCCCCAGATAAAACAGAGGGATATGATTGTTGAGCTGGATCATCCAAAACTGGGCAAGGTGAAGCAGGCAGGCATCCCCATAAAGCTATCTGCCACACCGGGTAAGATAAGAAAATTTGCGCCTAAACGGGGAGAGGATGCGGTTAAGATCCTTGAGAAAATAGGATACAGTAAAGAGGAAATAGAAAAGCTAGAAAAGGATGATGTGATTTATACAGGAGAAAAGGCATAGCGCAATACACATAGAGCATAGCGCAAAGCGCAAAGCGTATAAAAATGCTTTACTATTTTTTACGCTATGCCCCATGCCCTCTGCGCTATGCAAATATATTTATATTATTTAAATTTAAAACGGAGAACAATATGGGAAAAAAGCGTATACCAGTACAGGAAGGATTGTTCATAGAGGCTGACCCCGGAACCGGGAAATCGTACCTGATCGGCAACAAGTGTAAAAAATGCGGCCTTACAGCATTTCCAAAGACCCCGGTCTGCCCTAGGTGTCAGATACAGGATACGATGGAGGAGACCAGATTTGAAGGCAAGGGAACCCTTGACAGTTACAGCATCGTTCAGGCGGCTCTGCCAGGATTTAAACAGCCCTCTATCCAGGCCTATATCAACCTTGATAATGGCCCCAAGATGTGGTCGCTGGTTACAGGTTGTGAGCCAACTGAAGACTCCCTTAAACTGGGTATGAGGATGGAGATGGTTATAGACAAGATAAGGGATGACGAAGAGGGCAATGAACTTATCAGTTATCAATTTAAACCGGCCAAGGAATAAGGAGGATATCATGAGAGATGTATCAATAATTGGGGTCGGCATGACACGTTTTGGCAAGTTTGAAGATCGTGACATGAGGGACCTTGGCCGTGAGGCGGTATGGACAGCCCTGAATGATGCCGGTGTCGCCATAAAAGATATTCAGGTTGCATATGTGGCAAATGCAGTGGGTCAGCAGCTCACCGAACTCAAGGGAACAATAGGCCAGCATGTCCTGACGTCAGCCGGTATCTTTGGAATACCGGTAATTAATGTTGAAAATGCCTGTACAGGCGGTTCCACCTCCCTGAGGGGCGCCTATATGGAGGTTGCATCAGGCAATGCTGATGTGGCGCTTGCAGTTGGTGTTGAGAAGCTCTTCTGCGGGGACTCAGCCAAGTCAGCCCAGACAATGGCTGCCGGCACCATATATGCGAAGTTCGGTTTCATGTTTGTTGCCCTCTATGCGCTTCAGCTCAAAAAGTGGATGGCGGCATCTGGCGCAACCAAGCTGCACTTTGCAAAGGTGGCCGCAAAAAATAAGTATAACGGCTCGCTTAACCCGTATGCCCAGTTCCAGAAGGCCATGACAGTGGAGCAGATACTTGAGTCACGCGTTGTAGCAGAGCCCCTTACCCAGTTCATGTGTTCAACAATGGCAGATGGCGCAGCCGCGGCAATCGTATGCAGCAGTGACATTGCTAAAAAGATATCCAAGAAGCTTCCTATCCATATAGCTGCATGTGAACTTGTATCTGGCACATATAATATACCTGGCGAGGTGCATGAGGAGATAACCACAAGGGCGGCCATGAAGGCATACGAAAAGGCCGGAATAGGGCCGGAAGATGTACAGGTGGTGGAGGTGCATGATGCCATGTCTCCGGCAGAACTCAGGATGTACGAAGAGCTGCACTTATGTAAGCCGGGTGAGGCAGGCATGATGATAGATGAAGGCCATACCACGCTGACAGGGAGGCTGCCTGTTAACCCGAGCGGAGGTCTTGCTGCAAAGGGTCACCCGATATCAGCAACGGGCTTGGCCCAGGTGTATGAGGTTGTTACCCAGATGAGGGGTGAGGCAGGAAAAAGGCAGGTGACAAACAATCCAAAGGTGGGGCTTGTTGAAAATGCAGGCGGATGGACAATGGATGATAATGCGGCATGTGCGGTAACAATATTAAAGAAATAATGAACACTCGACGTCAAAGGCCGGGCGCATGGCGCAAGGCCCAAGGCGCAGGGATTAAAGAATGAATAAATGGTATGCAGAAAACAGGAGGGGAAAAATGGATATAAAAAAGGTCGGCGTCGTCGGTTGCGGTATTATGGGCTGCGGGATCGCCCAGGTATGTGCGCAGTCTGGTTACGATGTGATAGCAATGGATACAAAAAAGGAATATCTGGACAAAGGTTTTGCCACAATAGACAAGGTGCTTGAAAGGTCAGTAGAAAAAGAGAGAATTACCGCTGATGAAAAGAAGGCGATACAGGCCAGGATAAAGGGCACACTCACACTTGATGATTTCAAGGATGCTGACTATGTTGTTGAGGCGGTAATTGAAGATCTGGCAGTCAAGCAGGATGTATTTAAGAAACTTGACACTGTTTGTCCGCCGCACACCATCCTTGCATCAAACACATCAACCATAAGTGTTATCAATATTGCTGCTGCAACCAACAGGCCGGACAAGGTAATAGGCACACACTTTTCAAATCCTGTGCCTCTCATGAAGGTTGTTGAGGTCATAAATGCCATTTCTACATCTGCCGAGACAACAAATATCACCAGGAAATTCCTGGAATCAATAGATAAGACAATGGTTGTGTCAAAGGATGTCCCGGGGTTCCTTTCAAACAGGATACTGACGCCATTCCTCTTGAATGCAGTGCGCATGGTAGAGGCGGGTGTCGGCACAAAGGAGGATATAGACACCCTTATTACACAGGGTCTGCGTCATCCAATGGGCCCGCTCACGCTCCTTGACCTGATCGGCATTGACACTGTCTATCGCGGCGCCATGACCATTTATGAGGAGATAAAAGACCCGCAGTACCTTCCTCCTACTTTGATGAAGCAGATGGTTATTGCAGGGTGGCATGGCAGAAAGACAGGCAAGGGGTTTTACGAGTATAAATAAAAGCTAGGCTCAGGGCACAAGGCGCAGGGCGCAAGGTCAAGGTGAGGAAAATATGGATAATACAGAATTAATAAAGCGGTTACAGGCAAAGGTTGAGGAGCTTGAACAGAAGGTTCAGGTGCTTGAAGACATAGAGGCCATTAAAAGACTCCAGAGGGCATACGGCTATTATCTGGATAAAATGATGTGGGATGAGCTAGTTGATTGTTTTGCTGAGGACGGTTCGCTTGAGCTTGCCCAGAGAGGCGTTTACATAGGCAAGAAGAACATAAGGAAATTGATGGACCTTATGCCTGACGGCCAGAACGGGATTCAGTACGGGCTTCTCATGAACCATATGAACCTCCAGGGCATAGTAACCATTGATCCGGGCGGAAAAACAGCAAAGGGCAGGTGGCGTATGTTTGCCCAGGTAGGGAAATGGAAGGAAAAGGCATTCTGGGCTGAAGGGACATATGAAAACACCTATGTCAAGGAGGATGGCATATGGAAGGCAAAATCAATGCATGTGTATACAACCTTCATGACACCCTATGACAAGGGGTGGGGCAAAGAATATGAAACTTTTATCCCGAAGCCTGACCCGAACTGTCCGCCGGACCTGCCTCCAACCGAGATATTCGGGGATTATCCGGATGTCTATATCCCTCCCTTTCACTATGTTCACCCTGTTACTGGCAAAAAGGTGGATACAAGGATAAAGGAAAAGACAAAGTAGGGTTTTTGGGGATAAGGATTTGGATTGCTTAGTTAAGGCTCTTAATCTATGCTATTAATATGGTTTACATATATTGAGGTTTTATAAAAATGAAAGAACAGGAAAAGAAAGCAGTTGATATTCCAGAGACAGTCAGCCCTGACTGTTCAAAGACAATGGAAGAGGATATCTTCAAAACCCAGGAGATCAGGATTGAGGAGATGGCTATTGACGGTATCTGCGGGGTTTATTAAGTATACTGGGGTAAATACGATAGTATATGTTTTTACCACGGAGAACACGGAGAACACGGAGAAAAGCTTAATAGGCAAATCTCCGTGACCTCCGTGTCCTCCGTG
>CAYWRH010000073.1:0-20431 GCA_964460435.1 uncultured Desulfatiglans sp. | reverse complement strand
ATTTTAATTTGTTGTAACATGCTACTATTTCTATGTCTAATATATTCTTTATGGCGGGTTTAAAAATAAATAATATATATATTTCGATATTAGCAAATAATCTTTCCAAGAGCATTTGCTGTTCAGTATATTTGACTTAAAAGCTATCAATTTATGCAGAATTATCGATATAGGATGTAAAATCAAATTGATAATTTTATTAGAGGCGAGATATGATGTCATTGCAATTTTTGATTCAGATTTTACAAATTGTTTATAGCAGTTACTGTGTGGCCTTTTTCAAGAAAAATCAGATTTTCATTCTGGAGCATCACTAATCGGGTTATTGTTGCAGCTCCGGCCAGCCTTGGACCTGGAAGGATTACTAACCTCATTAATGGAGAACTATTATGAGGTGGTTCTGATATGTATTGGTCAATGGTTTTTAAACTGGATGACCTTTTGCGATATATCCTTCCCGATTATTTGAGGCATTTTTAAGGGACTTACACTGTTTCTAGCATCTAATGGTCATCATTGGAAAAACTTATGCAAAAATCACATTATCATATTTCAATGATGGATTGCCCCTCAGAAGAGAACCTTATCCGCATAAAGCTTAATGGCGTTGAATGCATCCATCAGTTGGAATTCGATATGGAAAACCGCAACCTGTTTGTTCTTCACTCCTGTGAGAATTCTGAGATTACGCAACGGCTGGAAAACTTGAAGCTTGGAGCGAAACTGGTAAACACCGAAGAGATGGATGAGACTGCTCTTAGTTCCGAAACCACGACAGACCAGGCAAAATTATTGTGGACAGTGCTTTTTATAAATTTCGGTTTTTTTGTCATTGAAATTACCACTGGCTTTACATCCAGTTCCATGGGATTGGTAGCCGATTCGCTTGATATGCTCGCCGATGCAGGTGTTTACGGGTTAAGTCTGTGGGCAGTGGGAGCAGCCATTGCCCGTAAAAAGAAAGTGGCCACGATAAGCGGATATTTTCAACTGGCCCTGGCAGGTTTTGGCCTGATAGAGGTCATTCGAAGGTTTATAGGGGTGGAAGAGCTCCCGGATTTCAGGATTATGATTCTTGTATCTGTTTTAGCCCTTATAGCCAACTCTCTTTGTCTTTACCTGCTTCAAAAGTCAAAAAGCACAGAAGCCCATATGAAAGCCAGCATGATTTTTACCTCTAACGATGTCATCATCAATACAGGAATTATCGTTGCCGGGATTCTGGTATTGCTCACCCAGTCAAAATACCCCGATTTGGTCGTCGGAACCATCGTATTTTTGGTTGTAATAAGGGGGGCCATCCGGATTTTAAAATTGGGGAAATAGGTGGTAAAAGCATCTTGCAAAATGTGCGTTTATATTTTTATATCATCTCGGCTTTACAGCAAATACCCTGATGCTTAATACTGCCTTTGCTATTTCCAAAATCTCTTCATTGGTTAATTCAGTTCTTTGGGCCAGAGCAGATGCAGTAAGGACATCTTCAATAGGATATCCTCTTGCTTCTATTGTATCTATAACTATAATTTACATTAAAGCATTAACAAGGTTATCCTTATTATCTGGTTATTTTACCATAACCCTCTTTTACTGATTGTCTGATTGTGCTGTTGTCCATTTTAATACCTTTATGGAATTATTTTTCAAATACCTCATCTCTTTTTTTCTTACCCATGAACCACCATATATATTGCGGTGACTGCCAGAAGAATTGTCACAAAAGTTTTAAATTTTTTCTGCGGCATGCACTCAATAAATCGTTTCGCTGACCATGTTCCAAGAATCATCGCTACACCCATAAGGGCGGCAAGAAACCAGAATTCATGATCCAGAGGGATAAAATGCTTGTAAACCAGCGTTTTAATACCATGCATCATCAGTGCAGTTATCGCCTCACTGGAGATATAACTGGCAGGTGGTAAACCTAGTGAAAGAAAGATTGCAGCCCCCAGCGGGCCAGCACTACCAACCACACCTGAAAGCAGACCAACCAGGCATCCTGACGCAGTCAATAATATCGGGCTCATCTTGTTTTTTATCACACCAAAGTACTTTAACACGATGAATATCAAGATAACCGATCCAATTGAACGCATAACCATTTCTTTGGGCAACTGGACGAATGAAACTGCTCCCAAAAAACTGAATGGTACAGCACCAAGAAGAAAGAGCCCTACAGGTTTCCACCGAATTTGTTTAAAGCCTAACCCAGCCCTTGAAAGATTTCCAATAAACTGTGCAATAGTAAGCAATGGCACGGCATGTGTTACACCCACAGTATAAACCAGCAGGGGAAGCAGCAGAAGGGCGCCACCAAATCCGGCTGCCCCTGAAATTCCTGCCGCAATAAAAGCAGCTAAAAATAGATAAACGATCTCTAACCCCAATTTGGCTCCCAACCTGTTTTGGTTATATTTTTATGATTTGCCAGGCCTATTCTTAAACCAGCCCCTGTCTGCATAATATTTAATTACTGCCTCCCTGAGAGAATGAAACGGATGATCCTGAATGGCAGAATAGAATGCATTGCTCCCCTGGAATTCAGTAATCTGGTTCAATGGGATTTTATCATTGATCAAATATTCATAGGCCTGCTGTATCTCCCTGAAGCGCTCTTCCGCTGCAGGATCATCATGATTTTTATCAGGATGCCATTTCATAGCCAGCCTTCGATAGGCCTTTTTTATTGCCTTTTCTGAGGCTGATTCTTTGATACCAAGTATACGGCATGACTCATATCTATTTATAATTGTCATTTTTTATTTACTAAAGATATCTGAAACACTCCCGCCCATAAGATAAAAGTATGTCACAACCCAGTTAGAGAGTATTGTAACGACACCAAACAATATGTTGCCCACACTCATAAGAGCCCATCCTGAGAGGATATTGCCTATTACACATCCTCCTGCAAAGGCAGCGCCTGCTCCCAGCAATATCCCCCCAAAAAATGCTACCACTGTCTGTGAGGGGTGTCTTGGGATAAATTCAATGGTACCTGAAAGCCTGCCTGAAACCCATGAACCGATCATTAGGCTTACAACAAGAAGCAACAGCCAGAGCGTAATCTTTTTTGGCGCCGGGGCAGGAGGAGTAACAGGCTTTTCAACTGCTGAGAGCTCGCCAGTGGCAGATGTTTGAGTTAAAACAGCAGGTTTAGTTTCAGGCTTTTTATAGACATATGCCAGGTTGCTTTCAGTAAAAAGCTGCTGCATATGAAGAACACCATGGGTCACCCCCAGAGGATAATTTCTACCTACAGAAGCGGATGACAAATAGGCAAACAATGCGAGGATGCCAATAGCAATGCCTGCCTTCCAGGGTTTCCATGGCCGCCTGATCGTCCTTGATACTACTCCAATATCATCCTGTTTTATCTGGCTCTGTTTTATATTCTTTTTGCTGCTTATGACGATACCTATAATCGTCAGCACAGCAAAGATAGCTGCCAGCATCCAGTAAGGCAAACCTGTAATGGATGAGATGGTAACTGGTCCGCCATCCTCTGATTTGATCACAAATCCGCTCATATATTTTTGCAAGCCATTAAGGTATCCGAACTCGACAATGGATATTCCAAGAGGAATGCCAACAAGTCCTGACATGGAATTGATATTACCTGAAGCAGATTTAAACAGGCATCCGCTTATACAGCCCCCTGCAAGCACTATTCCTGTACCAAAGAGCACTCCGCCAACAATATAGTTAAGATAGGTAAATGGTTTTGGTGAAAGTTTAATAACCCCCATAAGATCAAAGGCAGCAAACAGCACCATACTTACAACTATGGCTATCCACAGACCAAATGCCTTTGATCGGTCCTGCATGAGTATTACTTCACTGATTGCGCTTGCACCGCAGAGTTCGCCCTTTTTAAGAAAAAAGCCGAACAGAAAACCCACAGGTATCGCTGTTAATACAGAAAGAGCTGTAATTTTTGCAATCAGTAAAACCCCGATTAAAAATAGTATGCTTACAATGGAATACCCTTTCCAGTTGACATTTGTTGCTGATTCTGACATTTGATTCGCTCCTTTCTTTGCCTGTTTTTCTTATTCCTACAGCATGAAGCCTATAATCTTTTATCTTCTTCCATCACGGACATCTAATTACACCCTGTGCCCACAGGCATGCCCCGCAGGTTGGATGTCTATTACCTATACAATCCTCTTCATTTTTTTCAGACAGATCACAGCCCCCGCATATAATGCAGGGTGAAAAATCAAAATCCATAACACGCTCCCGGAAAGCCTTATGTTCAGGGTCATTCCAAAGGCTATAAAGATTTTTATCACACACATTGCCTATTGACCACTTTTTTGAATGACGGCTGCCATAATTGAGAAAGCCAAGGTACCCTTCATGGTTATGTAAAAGTGGCAAACATGGGCTGAGGTCGCCATTCCAGCCTATTGCACCCGCTCCATCTTCAATGAATGGGCATCTGTTTTTTGTTTTATCAGATGGCACAAGGGGAATAGTCATATGAATGCTCTCTGCCGCCTTTCGTATTGCTCCTATGGTGATATCGTCCATATCCATATGAGGCAGGTTCAGATCAAAATCTGTCCTGTTAATTGAGCGGTAATACATGGCGCCATCAACCATTCCCTCTGTATATGGCAGTAGATTTGTAACCAGGACATGACTGGCGCCAATACTTTTTGCTATATCTACTACAGCTGGCAGCTCCATAATATTACGCTTCATTGCAACAAAAACAATGCCTATCCTGATATGCTTTGAAAACCCCCACCTGTCACCCCTTTCATTATTCATTCTGTTTAAGGTAGAGAGGTTTTCCATGATATTGGGCAGATGCGCACCCATCCGTATATCAGAAAAACTTTCCGGTGTTGATCCATCAAGGGATACCCAGAGGGTATCAAGCCCTGATTCAATAAGGGATTTTATCATCTTCCTATCAAGAAGGGTTCCGTTTGTAATAAGCTCCGCAGTCATACCCATAGACTTTACACGTAAGATCATGTCAATGATACCCGGGTGTGATAAAGGCTCACCGAATCCGCCAAAGAATACCTTTTCAGGCAGCATGGGAAATAGGTTAAGGCCATCAAGTATCGCTTTAAAAACCTCCTCTGACATTGTTCCAGGTATTTCATCCCAGACATTCCGAATGCAGGTGCGGCAGTTTAGGTTACACCTGCTTGTAGCCTCAATATAGAGTTTTTCAAGACGCATGGGAAGGCGCAGGGTCAGAGCATTCCCTTTTTCCGTGAATTTGATCTTATCCCCTGGTTTTATTCCAAGCCGTTCTGCTGTTTCTGCCGGTATTATAAGATTACCTGATGAATCAGCAGTAAAATATTTATTTTTAGACATTTAAAAGATACTACCTGTTAAGCTCTTCCTCTAAATTTTCCACAAAGGCCTTTATCTCGTCCCTCACCCTTCTAAAATGGTTCAATGCCTTATTCTCATCCTTTTCACCTTCAGATAGCCTTGGCGGATCATCAAAACCCCTGTGCATTAATCTGGTCTTTGCAGGGAAAAAGGGGCATGCCTCATTTGCATTGTCACAAAGGGTTACCACATAATCAAATTCCATTGAGCCCAGAGAGTCTATATCCTTTGACTTCTGGTTTGAAATATCAATACCTGCCTCAGCCATAACCTTTACTGCCCTCTTGTCAACACCCTTTGGGGCTATACCGGCAGAGTATGCAATGAATTTATCCTTTTGAAGATGATTGGTCCATGCCTCAGCTATCTGGCTGCGGCAGGAGTTACCGGTGCATAAGAAAAGAATCTGTTTTTTCATAGTTATATCCTTCTATTACCAATCCTTTTAATTCTAAATTAAGGATTCGAGGGGTCAATTAGAAAAGCCTGGATTCCACGGTCAAGCCGTGGAATTACATAAAGTATTGGGTGTTGGAATGTATTTTGTCTTTCCCTCGAACCCTTGATCACTTGAATCCTAGAACCCTTCTTTTATTCATACCTCACATGGCATAACCCTGTTGGTGTATTTACTTCATATGGAAAATATCTCCTCTTTAACCACAACGCCACATTTACTAACCCGATCAATACAGGCACCTCAACTAATGGCCCGATAACAGCAGCAAATGCCTGCCCTGAATTTATCCCAAAGACTGCCACCGCCACTGCAATGGCCAGTTCAAAATTATTGGATGCCGCAGTAAAGCTTAATGTTGTTGACTGTTCATATGTGGCCCCTGCCTTCATGGAAAGAAAAAAGGATGCAAAAAACATAACCACAAAATAGATGCAGAGCGGTATGGCAACCCGCACCACATCCATAGGCAACTGCACTATGTATTCACCCTTAAGGGAAAACATGACAAGTATTGTAAACAGAAGTGCAATAAGTGTAATGGGGCTGATCTTTGGGATGAATTTTTTCTCATACCATTCCCTGCCTTTGGTATTAAGACCGATCACACGTGAAATTATGCCTGCAATAAATGGAATGCCAAGGTAGATAAATACGCTTTCAGCTATCTGACCGATTGATATATCAACAACAATACCCTTTAAGCCTATAAACTGTGGAGCAATAGTAATAAAGATATAGGCATAAACAGAAAAGAAGAGCACCTGGAATATGGAATTAAATGCAACAAGACCGGCACAGTATTCAGTGTCGCCAGAAGCAAGATCATTCCATACAATAACCATTGCAATGCAGCGAGCAAGGCCTATCAGGATCAGGCCAACCATATATTCATGGTGCCCTGATAAAAAGGTGATTGCCAGCAGGAACATGAGAATCGGCCCTATTATCCAGTTCTGGATCAGAGACAGAAAAAGGACCTTAACATTTCGGAATACCTTTCCAAGCTGTTCGTACTTAACCTTGGCCAGTGGTGGGTACATCATTAAAATAAGCCCTATTGCTATCGGGATGTTGGTTGTGCCGATCTGAAAGATATTAATGACATCCTTAATTTTTGGAAAAAGATATCCTGAAAACACCCCTATTATCATTGCTGCGAATATCCACAGTGTAAGAAACCTGTCTAGAAAAGAGAGTTTTTTAGTAATCGATTCGCTCATTTTATTCACCTGTAAATGGTTTCACAATAAAATATATACCCAAAAGCAGTATGATGACCCCGGCAACCTTTCTGAACCATATCCCTGCACCCTGCCATTTGCCGTTCTCAATAATACCCTTTACAAATCCTGTGGAACTACCTGCAATAACAATAGGGAGGCAATGGCCAAAAGCAAACAGTATTATATAAAGAATACCGGTGATAATCTTTTCCTGTACTGTGATAACAGCAAGAACAGGTGCGATAAACCCGAAGGTACAGGAGCCTGAAAGAATACCATAGGCAAGCCCCAGCCCGAATGCCCCCATAAGACCCCTGAAGTTAAGCCTGTAAAGGAGACTGCCTGATACAGAACATCCTTTAACCCCTATCATGCCAAGTGCAATCCATATAAGGATAAGGCCGATAATGATCTGCCAGTAATTGCCTATGTCACCGAGCATCCTTCCCAGGAGTGCGCATATGACCCCAATAAGGGCAATTGAAATAAAAAGGCCTGTTGAGAATAATATTGAATACACCCCGGCCTTTTTCGCAGTAGTTAATGCCTCCTGTCCGCCAACATAGGCTACAATAAGGGGTATTGATGCCAGGTGGCAGGGGCTGAACATTACGCTTATCACTCCCCACAGGAAACAGCCAAATGCAGCAATTGATGAGCCTGAGGTCATAAGCTCATTCACTTTTAGGAAAACTGATTCGAACATGATATATCCCTATGAGGTTATTCAACACCCATTCTGCTGAGCTGTGCTACGATGTCCTTTTCACTCAAAAACCCCACATGCCTGAAAACCTCTTTACCTTCTCTATCAAAAAAAATCTGAGTTGGAAGGGCCTTAAGTCTGTAAACATACTGCTGCTCAGGGTCTTCAAGCAAATTTATAAAAACGATAGCAGCCTTGCCATCATATTTCACCTTCATTTTCTCTAAGATGGGCGCCATCATCTTGCACTGTGTACAGGTTTTTTTACCAAGGGCAATCATTGTCACCATGCCTTTAACAGGTAGATTTTTAAGGAAGGCTTCATGTTCTTCCGGGGTGGATTCCTTTGCTATAGACCCGGTTACAAGCAACAGACATGATATAACCAATAATATAAATGCCCTCATATATTTCACCATTTTAAAGACCTCCGGAATTATTCCTATTTTGTTCCGCAACACACCTTTTTAATCTCATCTTTTACTTTCTGTATCTCAAGATGTTTAAGGTCAAAATCCTTATTTTTTGCAATGCCAAGGGAGGTAAGTACAATATAATCCTGTAACGGAACCTCTGCTCTTTTAAGTGTGGCCTTTGCGCAGCCCACTTCACAACCGTCTATGGCGACCAGGCGTGGCACATCCTTTGCTGACTGAACAAAACCTGAAAGCCCGCCGCCGATCCCTGCAAGACAAAACATCTTGCCAAAGCCTTCCTGGGTAAGTTCTACAGCAGCCCTGTTTGAGAGCTGCCCTACATTTGATGCCCCTGAACATGCTAAAATCATAATGTTCCCATCTGTTATGCAGCGATTTTTTGCCATTTTAATCTCCTTTTTATTAGTGTTTAATCCAACCCTTGATCTCATCCTTTGTTGGTATCTTGCCGACACTCTTTACCTTGCCGTCCACAACAACCGCTGGTGTTCCAAAAACACCATGTTTGGCGATCTCAAGGGTATCGGTAATTTTCTCAACATTCGCCATTACCCCTGCTTCTGCAACAGCGTCTATCACATTTTTCATTGCAGCCTCACATTTTTTACATCCAGGGCCCAAGACCTTAATTTCCATGATAACCTCCTACTTTAAAAAGTAACTTTTTGTTCACCGCCAAGGCGCAAAGAGCGCAAAGATTTTTTATCTTTTTTTTCTTACTCCGCCTCCTTAGCGTCTTTGCGGTAAAATTTTACCCTGCTATCCACCCATATGTCATACCCGCAATGGTAGATAGAACAACAATAATTGTACAAAATACCGCTGTCTTTTTTGCCCCCATAATACCGCCAATTACCAGCATGTTAGGCAGAGAAAGGGCGGGTCCGGCAAGCAGCAACGCCAGCGCAGGCCCCTTTCCCATCCCGGCTCCAATAAGCCCCTGAAGTATGGGGACTTCAGTCAGTGTAGCAAAATACATCAATGCCCCTGCCACAGCAGCAAAAAGATTGGCCCATATAGAGTTTCCGCCTACCAGGCCTTCTATATAATGTTCAGGTATTAGAGCTGGTTGCCCCGGCCTTCCAAGCATGAACCCGGCAACAAGCACACCAGCGCCCAGCAGGGGTAAAATCTGTTTCATAAATCCCCATGTGGATTCGACCCAGTTGATTCTTTCATCTCTATCAAACCATTTATAGAGCATGAATCCGAGGATAATCAGAAGTACAATGGTAATGTACCATTTGATTGAAAAAATAAATGGCCATACCCCTGTTGAGGCTTCTGCAGGCCTGGCAAAGGCCGCAAATATCAGAATAAGAACCAGCGTAAATATGAATATGGCATCCTGGGCGAGTGTCCGGCCTTTTTCCTCTTCATCAGGCAAATAGATCTGACCTGCCTCTCTTTCAGCGTCATCCTTTCTGAAGAAAAATGCCATCAAAAGACCGGTTATTATGGCAAATAGGACTGCGCCCGCTGCCCTTGCAACACCGAGCTGCCAGCCTAGAATACGTGCAGTTAAGACAATAGCCAGCACATTTATCGCTGGCCCTGAATAGAGAAAGGCTGTAGCAGGGCCAATACCAGCGCCTCTTGTATAGATTCCTGCAAAAAGGGGCAGAACTGTACATGAACATACAGCAAGCACTGTCCCGGAGATTGAGGCAACCGAATATGATAATATCTTGTTTGCCTTTGAGCCAAAATATTTAAGTACCGATGCCTGTGAAATAAATACTGAAATAGCGCCCGCAATGAAAAAGGCCGGGATAAGGCATGTAAGCACATGCTCCCTGGCATACTCCTGAAGCATCTGAAATGCCTCATACCCTGATCGCCTAATGATCTCACTTCCCCAGGGGATATAGTATGCCCCAAGAAAAATTAAAATTATAATAAGCAGCTTTGTTCTTTCTTTCATGGCTTCACTCTAGATTATATTGCAAATAAATTCCCTTCTGGCTATATAAGCTGTAATAATCATCTGCAGCAGATATCCTCACGCCGGAGTTCAGGGAGCTTTTGAATAATTCTTTCTATCTCTTTATCATCCTTGAGCCAGTGCTTAAGGTTTCCGAGAAGGCTTGCGGCATAGGGTGATTCGCTGCCATCAGCAAGAAAATAATCGACCCATAACCCGTCTTTACAGCTTTTTACGAGCCCTGCGTCCTCAAGTATCTTAAGATGTTTTGAAACACTAGGCTGGGCTATCTGAAGCGCTTCTTTTATTTCGCAGACACACATTTTTTTATATTGAAGCATTTTTACTATCTTGACCCTGTTTGGGTCAGACAGTGCCTTCATCACCTTAATAAAGTCTTTCATTCAAAACCCCATATTATATTCTTTTTGTGGAATATACTCCCGATTAGGCCGACTGTCAATATCTTTAATTGATACTTTTATAGTAGAAAGAATAATTGTTTGCCTCATACCCGTGTAAAAGGTATCATCCACATCAGAAACATTTTAAAAATAAAGAAAGGTCTGACAAGAAGAGATGTCAGAAAAGACTATCAATGAATCGAATTATTGAAAGATGGCATTCAGAAGGCGGTTACAGAGATGTGCTTGTACTGGCAATCCCTTTGATCATAAGCACAGGCTCTGTATCCGTGCTTCATTTTATAGACAGGATATTCCTTACATGGTACTCGGCAAATGCAATCGCAGCCTCCATGCCTGCAAGCATGGTATCACAGGCAATCATGAGTTTCTTTTTGGGTGTTGCAGGTTATACCGGGGTATTTGTCGCTCAGTATTATGGTGCTGCAAGATATAACCGTGTCGGGCCGGTGATCTGGCAGGGTCTCTATATCTCGCTCGCCGGAGGCATAATTCTTTCCGGTTTTATGCCCTTTGCAGGGGTAATTTTTAACTTTTTCGGTCATGATCCAGCCATTCAGAGAGAAGAGGTGATCTATTTCAGGGTTCTCTGTTTCAGTGGGTTTCCTGCAATTGCATGTGCCGCGATCTCCGGTTATTTTTCAGGACGCGGAAGGCCCTGGCCGGTTATGTGGGTAAACTGTTTTGCAGCAGTCATCAATATTCTCCTTGATTATGCCTTAATCTTCGGCAAATGGGGCTTTCCTGAATGGGGTATAAAGGGCGCAGCCATTGCCACTGTAGCTGCAAGCACAGGCTCCCTGATATTATTTCTTTTTCTCATAGCAACTGGTTCGCAGAACAGGATATATAACACAATAAGCGGATTCAGACCTGACATAGCGCTTCTGAAGCGCATACTCAAATTCGGTATCCCTGCCGGAACCCAGTTCTTTCTGGATATGGCGAGTTTTACAGTCTTTCTATTGATACTTGGCAGGCTTGGCACAGAAAGCCTTGTTGCAAGCAATATTGCATTCAATATCAACTCCCTTGCCTTTATGCCCATGATCGGGTGCGGGAATGCTGTCTCCATCCTTGTCGGCCAGTTCTTGGGCAAAGGTCGTCCTGACCTTGCGGAAAAAAGCAGCTATTCAGCATTTCATCTTGCATTTATCTATATGTTACTCATCTCTATTGCCTATGTGACTCTCCCGTGGATATTTATATCGCCATTTGCAGCAAAGGCTGATCCATCAATATTTTCTGAGATTGCAGAGCTGACCAGGGTCCTGCTCCGATTTGTGGCCATATACTCGATATTTGACACCCTGAGCATAATATTTTCATCGGCAGTCAAGGGCGCAGGCGACACCAGATTTGTAATGTATATGACCGTTACCATAGGATGGCTTATTATGGTTATCCCGACATATCTCTCCATTGTTGTGTTCGGTTATGGAATCATGGCCTGCTGGGTATTTGCAACCTTATGCGTTAAAACCCTTGGCATAGGCTTTCTGTTAAGATTTTTGAACGGTAGGTGGAAAACAATGCTTGTAATAGAAAGGCCAAAATAGCGAATCCGCCATAAGCACGGATCCGCTAATATTTTAATGGCTGTCAAGCCGGGGATATGAATTTGCAAGTTCCTTATCAAGCTTAAAGGATTCATTAAGTATCTCAAGCAGTTTAATATTCTGCCTTACCATCATTAAACAGTCACCCACAATCGCATAGAAAAGGATGCTAAGCCTTGTTTTTGATGAATTATCCTGTATCCTTTTGATCTGTTCAATATTCATCCTCTCTGCAACCTGATTTAACCTGTTATACTGCTCAATAATGCTCTGATATTCACTGATATCCTTTTTTATGAAGGCGGTCTCCACCTTCATGAACACATCCATTACAATCTCCTTAATCTCCTTAAGCTCTTCTATCTGGACAGCAAGCAGCCCTTTATGCTTGTTTGCAACATGTATATATGACCTCAGGACAATATCCCTGAATCCGTCAGAGAGCTTCTGGAGGATACGGATCGTCCGCGCATAATGATGTGAGAGTTTATGATCTTCCTTCTGCTGAAGCCTTAATACCTTAAAGACATTGGCCATGATAATATTAACCCAGACCTGGTGTTTTTTTACCATCTTTCTCTGGATATTTAATGTGCTTACATCCTGCATGAAAAGGGCATCAAGTGTTGTATCAAAGCATCTCCGGAATTCACCAATTAAAACAGCAAGGTGCTTGAAGGTTATTAATATGGCCGCTTTAGGATCAGATATCCTTTTCAGGTTTAATATCTCGGTTTCATTAATCTCTTCGGTCCGTGTCTTGTGCTTCTTGTGATTGCGGTAGATAATCAATATGGAGACAATAAAGAGGATGATAATTCCTGTAATCTTCAGTGTTGCTATTATGTAGCAGAAGAGAAATGAAAATATAAAGGCAACGAGGGCGGTCATAAACCAGCCGCCTATTACTGTCAGCACCCCTGTAACCCGGTAGACAGCGCTTTCCCTTCCCCAGGCCTGATCAGCAAATGAGGTGCCCATGGCAACCATGAATGTTACATATGTGGTTGAAAGGGGGAGTTTCATGGATGTTGCATATGCTATCAGGGCGCTCGATACCATCAGATTTACCGAGGCGCGCAGCATGTCAAACTGTGGTCTTCTGTCTACATCAGGGGATTTTATTCTTGTTGACGGGTCAATTCTCCTGTCAACGATTTCCTTTACCCTTTCGGGTACAAAGCAGCACAGGTTATTAAAAAGCGCATCTGACATGCTCACAATCTTTCTTGAGATCCACATGGACTCAAAAAGTTCAGTCCCTTCATCCTGCTGCCCCAGGCTTATCTCTGTGCGTGTTACAGTGCGCCCTTTTTTTGAAAACCAGAGTGTAAGCACCATAATTATACCTGATAGCGCTAGGAGCATCCCCTGGGTATGCACCTTGTCGCCAAGGGCGCCCATCATCTCATTCATCGGGTTTCCTGATTTTACAGCTATCTGGTATGCATTAAGTCCAGCTAGCGGCACCCCGATAAAATTGACCAGGTCATTGGATGCAAATGCCATTGCAAGGGCAAAGGTGCCAGTGAGGACAATTATCTTTAAAATATTAACCCTGAATAATACCAGTGCCTGGAAAATTATGGCGGAACAGATAAATATATAAACCATAAGTCTGAAGGTATGTCCCTTTATCCATTGAGCCATCTCAGGGGTAATAAAGGCGGCCCCCTTTACCCCGTTAATCAGCATGAAATAGATTATAAGCACCATAGCAAGTCCGCCCCACAGTGCGCCGTAGCGTCTGATTTTTTTCTCATAGTTAAAGGTAAAGATAAGACGGGTTATAAACTGAATGAGTGTGCCGAAAAAGAATGCGACAATAATCGATAAAAGTATACCGAATATGATGACCATTGCCTTTGATGTGTTTATGTATGAAATAACATCAACAAAACTTGCGCCTGAATCCAGTACCTTTAAAAAGGCCATTGCAACCGCTGCGCCAAGCAGATCGAACACAATTGAAACAGTTGTTGATGTTGGCAGGCCATAGGTATTAAACACATCAAGTAGCAGTATATCTGTAAACATAACCGCAAGAAAGACCGTTATCAGTTCGGGCATGGTAAAAAACTTGGGATGAAAAATGCCCTTTCTTGCCACCTCCATCATACCGCCTGATGCAGCCACACCGGTAAGTATACCAATGCTAGCAATAATGAGGATTACAACAAATGGAGCGGCCTTTGAGCCTATCGCTGAATTTAAAAAATTTACCGCATCATTCGCCACGCCCACTATCAAATCGAATACAGCAAAGAGCAGCAAAACACCTACAAGTATATATATTACTTCTATTCCCATAGAAATACACCTTTCTAACTACCTGTTATCATTGATTTTAACTTACAATAACATTTTCTGTTATTTTATGAATAGTATTTTAAGAGGGTGTTTCAGTCAACCCTAAACAGAATCCTAACACAATTCTAACAATTGGCTTATAATGCAGATTTTACGGAGATAGAGTAAGGAGAGATGCGATATCATTTTAATAAAAAGATATCGCATCTGTATGACTGTCAAGCCAGCAATTCACTGATATTAGTGTGCTTCTCAATAAGATGAGACAGAAGTTTTAACTTTACATCATTATCTTTTGTTAGCAGCGCCTCCATATCATCTACTTTCTTCACTGTCTGGAAAGTATCCATTGTTACAAGTAGAAGAGGAACCTTCTTATCCATGGCTTTTGAAATGACATGCTGTGGCGGCATAATGTCGTTAGTTAGAATAATACAGGCTGTGTCACGTTCAAGGGCTGCAAGAATCATATCGCTCCTGTCTCCTCCTGTAATCATGAGCTGGTCTTCCCTGTTAAGGGCCGGAAGGGTAAAAAGAGGATTTTTATGGGGATCGCTTGTAGACATGGCGCCTACAATCATGTTCTTTACCGTGTTTTTGATATTCTCTTCACCTGCAAGCACCTTGGCCATCAGCTTTTCAGCAAGAAAATCGACGGTAAAATAGGTTAGCTGCTCCTTGTATGGGATTAGCCCCAGTATCTCTATCCCCATTTTTTTGATCTCAGGGACAAATATTTCTTCAAACTCATCTATTTCATTTACCTTGTTGATTATTATTCCCCCAAAATTCTTGCCCTTTATATCCAGATACTTGTCTATGAACTTTATATCATCAAGCACAGTGTCCCTGTTACCGCTTAATACCATTACAAGCTTTGCATCCAGATATTTTGACACTGAAATGGAATCTAGATTATACCATCACCCGAAAAAAAGATCCCTGCCTCCTTCTGAAAAAAGGATATCATTGCCTGTGCCTATCTCTTTTACCATATCGAAAAGCGCCTTTTTGATGCCCTCTTCATCATACATATACCTTATCTTTGACTGATCAAAACCCAGGGTTATCTTCTCAAAACGGGCTTCCAGCTCCCCCTCACGACCCAGGAGCTTTACTATGAGGCTGGCGTCATAATCCCAGCTTTTTTTCCTGCGATAGATAAGCCTGTCACCAAGGGGTTTGATATATGCGAATTTTTTATCCTTTATCAAAGAAATAATACCGGCAATAATGCTTGTTTTCCCGGCTCCGTCTCTCATTGAAGATATCACTATCTTTTTCATCTGTTTTCCTCCTTTGGTTTTGCAATCAAGATCCTTGCGTCTACAGCCTTAAGCCCGTTTTTATCTGTATAGACTACAACCGGATTTATTTCTATATCAGTAATCCTGTCACATTTTTTAATAATAGAGCTTATTTTTATAATTGTATCGATCACAGAATCGATATCCTTCTTCTCTTCACCCCTTGCGCCCAGGAGCAGGGGGTATGACCTTATATCCTCAAGCATGGAGAGGGCAATATTGCGATTCATGGGCATTGTCCTGAAGGAGACATCCTTCATGACCTCAACATATATCCCTCCTAGCCCGCACATGATCACAGGTCCGAATGAAGGATCTCTTCTGGCCCCAATGATAAGCTCTGTTCCCTTCTTCACCATCTCGCATACTTCAATGCCTTCAATAACTGCATTGGGGTTATATGCCTTGCATTTGTGAATAATAGCTTCATAGGCATTAACAACCTCTTTCCTGTTCTCAAGGCTGAGTATTACCCCGCCCACATCACTCTTGTGAAGGATATCCTTTGAGACAACCTTCATAACAACCGGATACCCTATCTCTTCAGCGTATCTTACAGCCTCATTAATATTCCTCGCAATTTTACTTAAGGGTATTTGAATATCCGCTGCCTGCATGACAGATGCCCCTTCGTTTGCCAGAAGGAAAGACCTGTTGTTCTTAAGCGCATTGTCAATTATCCTGTTTATGGCATCAGTGTTGATTTCATATTCTTCAGAGGCCAGGGATATTTGATCCAGGTATTTATAGTACTGATTATATGCCCCGATACACGAAACCGCCTGCTGCACCTCATTAAAAATCGGAATGCTGGTAGTTTTCAGGGATGCGATCGTTGATTCCACCTGATCACCGCCGACAAGGGCATATGTGACAGGCTTCCCGGCCTTCATATGCTTTTGGTGTGTTGAAACAAGCATACTCTCAAGATTTGCAGAATCAAATGTGGCTGTTTCACAGTACAAAGCAATTGTCGAGTCTATCTCCTTTGATTCTGCTGATGCGGTAAGGGCTGATTCATAATCAGCCGCTGCTGCTCCTCCTGTGATATCAACCGGGTTTTTTGTGGACCCGAATGATGGTGTTACAGGGTCATAAATCTTTTGCAGGAGAGGTTGATCATCATAAAGCTCAACCCCGTATTTTTCACATGCATCTGTTGCTAGAACCCCTATTCCACCGCCATTTGTTATGATCACACTGTTATATCCCCTGGGCGGGGGGCTTGAAGAAAAAAACTTGCACCAGTTAAATGCCTCCTCAACGCTTTCAGCCCTCACAACTCCGCACTGCTTCATAATGGCGTCAAATATTTCATCTGACCCGGCAAGCGACCCGGTATGTGATGCAGCAGCACGGGCGCCTCTTTCAGATCTCCCTGATTTTATAACAATGACCGGTTTTTTGCTTACTGCCCTTCTGAGGCTGCTAATAAGCCTCTCCCCTTTTTTAACACCCTCCATGTATATCAGGATAACCTTTGTATCATCATGGTCAATGAGATACTCTAGCAGGTCTGATTCATCCACATCACATTTGTTTCCGATTGAAATGATAGATGAAAGCCCAATGCCTGATACAGCTGTTTTACCGATCATGGCGATACCGAGGGCGCCGCTCTGAGTAAGTATTGCAACATGCCCGGGGATTACCCTGCTTGCAGAAAATGTGCAGTTAAGCGATACAGAAGAGGAGTATAGTCCGAACATGTTAGGCCCTACAACCCTCATCCCGGACCTTTTCGCAATCTCGGCTATCTCCTTTTCTTCTTTATCATTCCCTATCTCGGAAAAACCCGAGCTGATAATCTGTACATACTTTACCCTTTTTTCAGCGCATTTTTTAATTGCATTTACCACCAGGTTTGCAGGGATCACAATGGATGCGCAGTCCACCTCATCTTTAATCTCAAGGATATCAGTGTATACCTGGTGGCCGTCAATAAATCCCCCCTTTGGGCTGATTGGATAAACCCTGCCCTTGTATCCGCCTGATATTATATTATTAAAAACACTGTAGCCTATCTTTTTCTTGTCCTGCGATGCGCCTATGACAGCTATGCTGCCTGGCTCAAACAGGTATTTTATATCGTGCTTGATCTCATTACCCATTATTTTGATCTCCAAATCTCATTATTAGCCTATATGCACCCTCTTCAAGTTTCCTGTGAATATCAAACCCCATTTTGTTGAACACTCGAAGCATCGGTTGATTCTCAAGAAGAACTTCTGCCATGAAACCGTGAAGCCCTTCCTTCTTTGCGATAATGGTAAGATAGGAGAGAAGCGCAGTGCCTATCCCCATGTTCTGATAATCATCCCTTACTGCAAAGGCCACTTCAGCAAAAAGTGTATTTTCATCTTTAGATATCTGACCCATGCCCACAACAATCTCTTTCTCTTCATCTTTTATTACTGCAAGAATCACGAGCTCTTTGGTGTAGTCAATAACCACGAAATCCTGCCTTATGGAATGAGGCACATCCATCCTGAAGGACATAAACCGCCTCTGCAGACTCTGATTCGAAAGAGAATAGAAAAAATCCTTGACCAGGCTCTCATCATTAATCCTGACAGGCCTGAAAAGGAGCTGAAGACCGCCTTTTATTGTCTTGTACTCCTCCAGGTATTCGGGGTATTCGGCGCTTTTTCCGGGAATAAAGGCCTGATCCTTGTATATTATGTTAAGCCTCTTTGCCTCTTTAATAAGCCATTCCCTGAATTTTGGGTGAGCTATTGCTATCAGGTCCATTGCGCGTTCACGGATATTTTTGCCATGCAGGTAGGCTATCCCGTATTCCGTGACAACATAAAAGATATCTCCCCTGTTCATGGTGACGCCCGTGCCTGTCTCAAGCTGTGGCACAATACGCGATACCTCACCGTTTCTGGCAGTTGATTCAATCGCAAGGATCGTTTTACCGCCAGGGGCAAGTAATGCGCCGCGCATAAAATCAGCGCTGCCGCCTATACCGCTATAGAACCTGCCTCCTACCGATTCCACGCTGGCCTGCCCTGTAAGGTCGATCTGCAAGGCAGAATTTATAGCTGTCATATTATGTATGCGGGATATGACAAGCGGGTTATTTGTATAATCTATTGTCCTGAAATCCATCTCAGGGTTGTCATCAATGTACTGATAGGTCTTCTGTGTGCCCATGCAAAAAGAGGCGACTGTTCGGCCTCTGTCTATTGTTTTTTTGGAATTGTTGATTACACCTAGCTTTATCAGATCAACAACTGCATCTGTAAGGAGTTCTGTGTGAATTCCAAGGTTTTTCTTGTCCTTCAGATTCTCAAGAATCGCATTCGGAAGGCTTCCATAACCGATCTGGATCGTATCACCATCATTAACTATCTTTGAAACATACTTGCCGGTCTGTCTTGCTATATCGCCTGGCACTACTGGTTTGTATTCAAGCAGGGGCTCGTCATGCCGGATAACATATTGTATATCCTTTAAATTTACAAATGTATTACCGTGCACACGCGGCATGTTTGCATTCATCTGTGCAATAATAAGACTTGAGTTCTCGACAGCAGCCTTGCAGATATCAACGCTTATGCCAAGGCTAACATTTCCATTTCGGTCAGGGAGAGAGGTCTGGATAAGGGTAACATCAAACCTGATATATTTTTTATGGATCAGCTCCGGTACGCGTGACAGAAATATCGGGGTATAATCAGCGAGCCCCTTATTGATAGGGTCTCTTGATTTATCGCTTATAAAAAAGGAATTGTGCCTGAAATTGTAATTGAACTTCTCTTCAGTGTATACATTTACACCAAGGGTCCACACCTGGAAGAGTTCCGCATCAGCAAATGCCTTGGGATGGGACTCCACATATCTTACCAGCTCATTTACCAGAAAAACAGGCTCACCGCACCCGGTGCTTACGAATATTTTATCTCCCCTGCCTATATTTTTAAAGATTTCATCCTTGGAAACGAACTTTTCCGGATAGACTTTTTCCCACTCTGATACAAAAGAATCCATTTATCTAATCCTGATTTTAAATCAATCAAAAAGGTCATTAGTAACTATATAATATTTTCACATTAAAACAATAAAAAATTAATCTTTGTCCATATTGAAGGTAAGAAATTCCGGATAGCCCTTTCATCTGCAGGCTCTAATCTCTCAGCTAACTACCTGTTTATTATAGGTTTTATTGAGGTCTAAATTTTATATATATACCCGCCATTATTTGAGGTTACAGGCTAACACCGAGAGTATCCCTGGTTAGGTTAAGCGAAGCAACCCGACAAATTCAATTAATTATTTTTTGAGAATGATCCATTTACATATTAAAGTGGACATTCAGGTTCATTACCATCATTTTTTCTGAGTGCCCTATTTGCTTTACGACGATTTTCATCCTTTAACTCTATTGTACTTCTACGATATTCCAGTAACGTTTGCTTTTCCGTAAAACTAATATCTTTAACTTTAAGCTTTTCTATCGTACATTCCACATAACTTTCATAGGTTCGGTATTAAGAGTGCGGCCTCATAGCTTCTGTGTAATCGTTCCAAGTCTTTATTATTTTATTTTTTCCTCAGCACTTTTCACGTTTGCATAAGCTTCTCTCGCGCGTCGGCAACACCTCTGAAATTATAATACCCGGTCAATCAGAAAAATAGAACAAATTTATCGTGATAGTCGCGGTAGGGATGCCGATTACTCGGCACCCCCCGCACAGATCCCGGCGTGCA
>CAYWRH010000072.1:0-20577 GCA_964460435.1 uncultured Desulfatiglans sp. | reverse complement strand
TGAGTATCTTCTTGATAAGTTTCATATAGTCTGGAGATTTATAAAACTTTCATTTCAGCTTATCAAGAAGATACTCAGACACCTCTTTAACCCCGGGTCTCCCATCCAGTTCAATAACCCTGGGCACCCCTCTGTTTTTTGCTGAAAGCCTTTTAAAGTAGTTTACCGCAGCCATGGTCCCTGTTTTCGTATCATAATATATGTCATGCCTTTTATCGATTGCAGCCTCATCCTGATCATCAGACCTTGTCTTGAGCGCACCTCCGCAGACACGGCATTTATCTCCATCAGGTTTTATGGCATCTATAAATATATTATTGGGATGATTGTTGTCATTTTCACAGAGACGCCTCCCCATTATTCTGTCCTTCGCTGTCTGTCTCGGGAGCACCATCTCAATTACAATATCAAGCGTTATGCCCTCTTTTTTAAGTGATTTGTCAAGCTCCTCGGCCTGGGTGAGGTTTCTTGGAAATCCATCAAGCAGCCATCCATTCTTGCAGTCATCTTTCTTGATTCGGTCAAGAATCATTGGGATGGTAATGCTGTCAGGCACCAGCTCTCCCCTGTCAATATAGCCCTTTGCCTCTTTGCCAAGGCTTGTGCCCTTCTGGATATTTTCCCTGAAGATAACCCCTGTCTCTATATGAGGGATATTGAGCCTGTTTTTAACAATAGCACCCTGTGTCCCCTTTCCGCTGCCATTTGGTCCGAAGAAAAGAACTTTCATGATTATCTCTCCTTTTTGTTTTTAAATAGAATTATTTTATATTCTGGATAAAGTCAACAGTGCAAATTCAGGGTAAAACAGGTTATATCTCTTATGTGGGCACTAATAAATATTCTTGACTTAAATCTTGACCCGCTCTATAGAATGCTGCCTGTTTGATCTGGCAATACATTATTTGCTATATTGGTGAATTATGACTACAAATCCATGCATAAGTTGTGGCGCCTGCTGCGCCCTTTTTCGCGCCTCCTTTTACTGGGCAGAGACGTCGGAATTTACCCCAGGGGGTGTCCCTTCTCATTTGACAGTAAAGATAAATGACTTTATGGTTGCCATGAAGGGATCAGAAAAAAGGCCCCCACGCTGTGACTGCCTTGAAGGGGAGATCGGACAGAGTGTCTTTTGCAAAATCTATGAAAACCGCTCCTCTGTATGCAGGGAATTTAAACCTGCCTGGGAAGATAATCTCCCCTCACCAAGGTGCGATTATGCCCGAAGTGTCTGGGGGCTTGAACCTCTTACCCCTGATTCCTGGAGTTCCCCTGAAGACTACCCCCAGGCCGCATGATTTACCGGGCATGGAGCCATTAATTGATGCGATGACATATTCCCTTCCACTAAAAAGGTTAATAACAGGGTATTCTCTGCCTTCAATACCAAATTTAAAAAAATCTGATTTATCAATAGGATATAAATACCTTGACACACAGATGGATTTTCCATATATCTTGGAAGGCAGTGAGAACCCTTGTCAGATAAGATAGATTATGAATATTTATGTCAGCCCTTTCCATAGAAACCGGATGCATGGCTGTCAAATATTCAGGGATAAACCTGTAAAGAATGAGACAAAAGGAGATTAGGGAGATGCTTACAAAAAGACAAAATCTGTTGGAAACAATAAGAGGGGGAAAACCGGACCGGTTTGTAAACCAGTATGAAGCTCTGACGTGTCAGGATACTATGTTCGGCATGATCATGGGAGACCCTGTCAGCGCTGGAAACCCGTCACCGGGGCCAGGTCAGCAGGTTGTTAACGGCTGGGGCGTTACAATAAAGTGGCCGGAAGGGTTACCCGGACCATTTCCTGTCCATGATGATGCACACAAGGTCATAAAGGACGTAACAAAATGGCGGGATGTTGTAAAATCACCAAGACTTGATTACCCTGATTCAGAGTGGGCAAAATATAAACCCTCTGTTGAGGCAATAGACAGGAAAGAGGTATTTGCCACTGTCTTTATAGCGCCCGGCATATTCGAGCAGACCCATTACCTTATGGGTGTGGATACCGCCCTTATGAACCTGGCTCTGGAACCAGAGGCCATGAAGGATCTGATTGACTATATCACAGAGTGGGAACTCGGTTATGCAAAGCTTCTTTGTAAACATTTCAAACCGGATTGTATATTCCATCATGATGACTGGGGCAGCCATACCTCCTCGTTCATGTCACCTGATATGTTTAATGAGTTTTTTGTTGAACCGTATAAAAAGATATATGGCTATTACAAGGCAAATGGCGTTGAGCTTATTGTTCATCACAGCGATGCATATGGCGCAAACCTTGTACCATATATGATAGAGATGGGGATCGATATCTGGCAGGGATGCGTTACAACCAATAAGACACCGGAGCTGGTTAAAAAATATGGTGGCAAGATCTCCTTCATGGGTGACATTGACAACGGTGTTGTAGACCGCGAAAACTGGTCAAGGGATGTAATTGCGAGAGAGGTCAGAAGGGCATGCACAACAAACGGAAAGCTCTATTTTATCCCAAACACAACAATGGGTGGCCCAATGAGCACATATCCCGGTGTATATGAGGCAGTTTCCGAGGAAATAGACAAGATGAGCAAAGAGATGTTTTAATCCATCCGCTTAATATGAACCTAAAAAAGGTCAGGTCTATCAAAAAGACCTGGCCTTTTTTGTTTTATAGCTTATTATAGCTTCCTGTTTAGGCAACATAAGGGGTGAAAGGATATGATTCTGGCTGCAAATATCATCTGGTTTCTATTTGGCGGGGGCCTTTTTGCCTGGTTCGGCTGGCTGATATGCGGCGCTATACTTTGCTGCACGGTTATAGGCATTCCCTTTGGTATTGCAGCCTTCAGGATTGCCTGGTTTTCAGCATTCCCTTTTGGAAAGGAACTTGTAGATGCAAGGGAATTGGGTGAAGAGAGGGTTATAGGCACAGCTCTTGCCAATCTTTTATGGATTATACTTGCAGGTATATGGCTCGCAATCGGACATATACTGGCCGGCATAGGATGCTTTTTATCATTCATTTTGATCTTTCCCATTTTCTTTGGGATAGCCCATTTCAAGCTTGTTAATGTATGTTTTTCTCCACTTGGCAAAAGGGTTGTTAAAAGATATTGATCCATTATTCAGGGCATAACATTAATACAAAAGCTGCCGGTTTACCGGTGTATATCTTGTCTGATTTTTTTAATTAATGGAGCTGACATGAAAAAACTTTTGATCTGTTTTGCAGCGGGCTCTCTTGGAGGTCTTGTAATGAGCTTTGCAGTGTGGGCAGCCGGCCATTTCGGCATTACCGGTTCTCTTGGTGTTCGCATATCCCCGGCTCTCACTTTCCCCTGGCTTTATCATCGTATAGTATGGGGGGGCATATGGGGTTTTCTCTTTCTTGTTCCCATACTTGGTTTAAAGGCTTTTTCCAGGGGTACACTTTTCAGTCTAATACCAACCCTTGTACAGCTCTTTTATATATTTCCATACAGAACCGGTAATGGCTTGGCAGGTATAGAGCTGGGGCTTCTCACCCCTCTCTTTGTGCTTGTCTATAACTGGATATGGGGTGTTGTGACATCTTTAACTATTAAACTTGCGAGATAGAATTATTCAGATTAATACGGGGCAAATCATACAAGGGTGATCTTTAATATCTCCCTTGTTTCCGGTGTCACCTTGAAACGGTCATCAATCCGGTATCCTCCAACCCAGATGATTTTATTATCCTTTAAAATGACCGGTATCTGTCTTCTTTTATTTGAGGGTATTTTCAGGTCAATAAAAAAATCCTTAAGCTTCCGGTGCCCCTTCATCCCTAGTGGTATGAACCTGTCGCCAGGCCTGAAATTTCTTACAGTAAGCGGGTATGGCAGAAGCTCTTTATCAAGAAGGGCAACATCTGCGTCTGCGTCAATAATGTCCGGGCTATTAACAGTCTCTTCTATGATAATTGTCCTTCCGATCTCATTGATGCTGGTCTTTCCACTGGATATTAACTCATATGAGAATGAATCGGTGCATGAGCCCTTAAGGGTAAAAATCAGGGAGTCATACTCCTTGCGGATTATAAGGTTTAGAGGCAGATTTATATACATATTGGGTTTGGTATTATATAGCAGATCAAATACCCCCTGCACATGATCCGATTCAATGCCATAGATGCTCTTATTAAATCTTTTAACAATGCCCCTGATTATTCTTTTTATAAGGGCATGATGGAGCTCTTTAATTGCCCTTATATCAATGAGGTATTCATTAGTTTCTCTCTTTTTAAGGTTGTCTTTAATCCATTGATCGGCCAATGTTTCAACAAGGCTGTTTTCTTCCCTGAAATGATCTGAAAGATGTCCAAGCATCCCTATTAACTCCGGCTGAAACCCTAACATCTGAGGTATAAGCTCCATTCTTATTCTGTTTCTTGTAAACCGGCAATTGTTGTTGGAGCTGTCAGCGGCATACCTGAGCTCTCTATCCGCTAGATACCTTAAGATATCTTCTCTGTTTATCTCTATCAGGGGTCTGATAATGATATTATCCCTTACAGGTGGAATCCCTGAAAGCCCGGCAATACCGCTCCCCCTCAGTAGCCTCATCAACACGGTTTCTGCCTGGTCATTGAGATTATGCCCCATTGCAATCCGGTCGGCATTATATCTTTTCCTTACCCTTTCAAAAAAATCATATCTGAGCCCCCTTGCCTTTTCTTCAAGGGAAGAGGCTGTAAGCTCAAGGCCTGATGCCTTTTCTGTCACAAAGGGTATTTTTAATGATCGGGCATATTCACATGCGAGTGAGGTTTCAAGAGGGTCTTCCTGAGGTCTGAGACCGTGTTCAAAATGGGCTGCTATCAGTGTAATACCCAGTTCATTTTCAAGGGCAGCAAGGATGTCCAGGAGGCATATGGAATCTGCCCCTCCTGAAACCGCAACTATAATCCGGTCTCCCTTTTTGACCATATTGTATCTTGATATGGTCTTTCTGACCTGGTTTAATAACTGTTTTGCTGGCATAGCATTATTAAAAATAAACAGCCCCGAAGCCGTTACAAAATTTTAAAATTCTTTCCGAGCTGCGGGGCATGAAAAAAGTTTTGAAGCTTGACCCTACCTGTTTAATCTCTCCCTTAAAATCGAAGAGCAGTTAAAGGTTATAACCTTTCTTTTACTCAGAATCATGTCATCACCTGTTGCCGGATTACGGCCCCTGCGCTCCTTTTTATTTTTTATACTGAATTTACCAAAACCTGAAATGAGCACATCCTCTCCATTTTCCAGATTTCTTTTTATTATCCCCAAAAGATTTTCAAGCATATGTGCAGCCTTTTTACGATTAAAACCAATCTTTACCAGATCCTCTACAATCTCTGTTTTTGTTAATGACATCTCTTCTCCTGAAATTCGCACTGTTATTCTATATGATATTTTTTAACTATGTTCTTTACTGTTAGGGCAAGAATATGATATTTCTGTTAACATATTGCATTTATGAAGTAAATAGAACTTTTTAAATTACATCAAAATGACTGTCTGAAACATTAATAAATTCAAATGGACAGGGAGAGATATGGGCTCTGAAAACAGAAAGTTTACACGTTTTTATTTCAGAATGAAATCTGAATTATCTGTTAACGGCTGCACTTACAAGATAGAGGAGTTAATAAATCTCAGCATAGGCGGATGTCTGCTCCCTACAAGCGTCAACGCAAATACAGGTGATAAATGCCTCCTGAAAATCATGTTAGGCGACAGTGATGGCGGGCCTGTTGTTAAAGTGGAAGGCAAGATAGTAAGGATTGATGATGTCACATCCGCTGTTGTGTTTACAAAAATAGACCCTGAGAGCCTTGATCATCTGCACAGTATTGCACTTTATAACGCCTCAGACCCCAAAAAGGTGGAGCAGGAGATAAAAAAACATCCCGGGTTATTTTAATGTGTATCTTTATTGATTACTTTCCCTCTGGTCTGTAAAATCATAAAAGCATTTACAACAATAATATTTTACCTGATAGCGTTAAGCTCTGGAGTGTTACATAAATGATAGCAATAATTGATTATAATGCCGGAAACCTGACCAGTGTAAAAAGGGCGCTTGATTTCATTGGCGAACCCAATTTAATAACATCCGACCATAAAAAAATCCTCGACGCAGAAAAAGTTATTTTCCCCGGTGTTGGGGCTGCTGGAAAGGCAATCAGCGACTTGAAGACAAACAGGCTAGATTTTGCGATAAAAGAGGTATTTAAGTCAGGGAAACCTATTCTTGGTATATGTCTTGGCACCCAGATCATTCTTGAATCAAGCCAGGAGAATAATACCCGATGCCTTTCACTTTTAAAAGGGGATGTCCTGAAATTCCCGGATGACCTGAGAGACAACCGGGGACGAAAACTAAAGGTGCCTCACATGGGCTGGAACAGTATAAAATTAAAAAAACACCATCCTTTATTTGACGGGGTGCCGGAGGATAGTGAATTCTATTTTGTACACTCATATTACCCTGCGCCTTCATCCCCTGATAATATCCTGGGTGAGACCTTATACGGGATC
Source organism: uncultured Desulfatiglans sp. (assembly GCA_964460435.1). Classification (GTDB taxonomy): domain Bacteria; phylum Desulfobacterota; class DSM-4660; order Desulfatiglandales; family HGW-15; genus JAAZBV01. Next base: position 14,034 of record CAYWRH010000072.1, on the reverse strand, counting down.
AGATTCACCTCTGTATTGACATCAGGCAATCTTGTTGCAGTGCAATTTCACCCCGAGAAGAGCGGTAGCCCAGGGCTTAAGATACTTGAAAACTTTTGCAGATGGAGCGGAATAGATAATGTTGAGTAAAAGAATAATCCCCTGCCTGGATGTAAAGAACGGCAGGCTTACAAAGGGTGTAAAATTCAAGGGCAATGTTGATATTGGTGACCCTGTAGAAACAGCCTACCAGTATTACCTTAACGGGGCCGATGAAATAGTCTTTTATGATATCACCGCATCCAGCGAGGGCCGAGATATCATGATAGAGACGGTAAGAAAGGTGGCGGAAAAGATATTCATACCCTTTTCGGTGGGGGGGGGCATAAAAACCGTTGAAGAGATGCGAATGGTGCTGCTTGCAGGCGCTGAAAAGATCAGCGTTAATTCCGCTGCCGTGCAGAATCCTGAGATTATCTCACAGGGGGCCAAGGCCTTTGGAAGTCAGTGTATCGTACTTGGAATGGATGTTAAAAAGGTTCCTGTCTCTGAAAAGATACCCAGCGGGTATGAGGTTGTTATAAATGGCGGCAGAAAATATATGGGGATTGATGCGCTTAACTGGGCAAAAAGGGGTGAGGAACTCGGGGCAGGTGAAATTTGCCTTAATTCGATAGATGCAGATGGCACAAAAGAAGGTTATGAGCTTGAGCTGAACAGGCTTATCTCAACCAACATAGGCATACCTGTAATTGCATCAGGTGGCGCAGGCACCCCTGAACATATCTATCAGGTGCTTAATGATGACAGGGCTGATGCAGCGCTAATTGCATCCATGACCCACTATAATGAGTATACGATAAGAGAAATAAAGGAATATCTCTCAGAGAGGGGGATAAAGGTCCGCATGAACTGGTGAGCAGCCCGTCAGAGTAAAGGCGCCTTAAAAGAATCCAGACAGTAGGCTTCAGCCATTTATGGATTTAAACTGGATCAGGATTGTTCTTTTCTTCCGGTGATATGAAATTATTTGCATCATCCAGGGAAATATGGTAAAAAAGCAATACTTTTTTTTAGATTCTCCTGTTTTCCAGATGTATAATTTAATTAACCTGTTCTCATGTAATCCCATTATTACAGCTTTGTAAGGGAGGATTTGATGGCCAAGATACTGATAGTTGATGATGAAGAACATATCCGCTTTCTCTACTCCGAAGAGCTTGCAGAGGCTGGTTATGAAATTATCACTGCTGACAGCGGATATATGCTGCTGGAAAAGATAGAGGCTGAAAAACCTGACCTTGTTGTGCTTGATATAAAAATGGTTGATTACAACGGGCTTGATCTGCTCCAGGATATACGTAACAAATTTTATGAGCTGCCTGTTATACTTTGCACAGCATATGATACATTCAAGGAAGACATGAAATCCATTGCTGCGGATTTTTATGTCATCAAATCCTTTGATCTTACAGAGCTCAAAAACAAGATAAAACTTGCACTTGAGGCAAATTCAGCCATATAAGAGACCGATAATTATTCCCTTTTTCTATTTGTGGTATTTGTGCCCCTCTATTATTGTAAATGCCCTGTAAATCTGTTCAGTAAGGATCAACCTGACCATTTCATGGGTAAGGGTCATTTCAGATAGAGAGACAGCCTGATCAGCCTTTTTTTTAACATCTTCCGATAAACCCAGAGGCCCGCCTATTATAAAACAGACCTGACCCCGGTTTTCAACCGATAACCTCCTGAGCAGTGAGGCAAAGCCCTCTGAGCTGTATTGCCTGCCCCCTTTATCAAGGGCAATCAGATAATCACCTTGCTCGATCTTTTCAATGATATGCTTCCCTTCCCTGCGGATAACCTCCTCATCTGAGATCCCCCGGGTTATTTTTACAGGCTTGACCTCTGTCCATTTATAGCTGATAAATCTTTTTATACGCTTAAGATAATCCTCCTCCCCTTCCCTTATGTATGATGACCTTGTACGATCCACCATTATAAATTTAAGCCTGATCATATTTTTTCCCTGGGTCCGATAGCTCTGACCAGATTGGATACTGCAAGCCATATCTGAGACTGCACAAGCCTGTAATGGTAGGTAGAGCGGCCATATGGGTCTATTATCTCATCCTCAGGATGATCAGGGGCAATATACCTGCCAAGCATTTCTACCTTTGCGGCTGATTCGGGCCATGTTTCTGCTATGTGGTTATAGTGGGGTTTTTCCATGACAAGTATCATATCCGCCCATTTTATATCTTCGGAGGTTAGAAGTTTAGAGGCATGCTTGGGAACAGGGATTTTTTTCTCCAGGAGGAAGTTTACCATTTCAGGATCAGCTGCTGTACCGGGGTATGCCCCGGTGCCGGCAGAGGATATTTCAACATCCTTTATACCTTTTTTACTGATCTCATCAAGCAGGATGGCCTTTGCCAGAAAGCTCCGGCTTATGTTACCGGTGCATACAAAAAGTATATTCATCTATCTCTTTTCCAGGCCAAGGATTCCGGCAATTTCAGAGCTCATCATTGTTACGAATTCCTCCATCTCTTTTACTGTTAATGGATTTCCGGGTGCAGGAAATTTTCCGAGTTTAGAGGGCTTGACTAGCATGGGGAAATTCTTCAGCTCCTGAACGGGTTTCACATTGAATTCAGGCTCAAATGAATCATTGAAATACCTTTCCTGAAAACTTAAAAATTTAAGCATATGGGCAGTTGAATCAAGGATGCCTGTCTCATCCTTTTTCACAATCCCAAGTTCAACCGCTCTTTTCATGCCTGCCATTGATTCACCGCCCTGCGTGCAGACCACATTGCCGTTTCTGTTTGCCATGATCATGGAGTCCATTATCTCCTGCTCTTTAACCTGTACAACAAAGACCTTTCTTTCAGAGGTTGTGTTATTATATTCATTAGCCACCTCTATAACCCTTGGCATGGAAACAGGGTTGCCTATCATAGCGGCCTGTGCAACGCTTGGTTTAACATTGACAGGTTTAAAAACCCTTTTATCAGGGTTCCCTTCCAGGTAATATCTGTAAACAGGGTCAGCATGTTCAGACTGGACGCCGATTATTTTGGGCAGGCTTTTTATAACACCTGCCCTGTAGAATTTTAAGAAACCGCTCATGACAGCCGTTATATTGCCTGCATTGCCGATAGGGAGGACAACCACCTTGTCACCCACCTCATAATCAAAGGCCTGGGCTATCTCATATGAATATGATTCCTGACCCAGTATACGCCAGCTGTTTTTGGAGTTGAGGAGAGCAACATGGTAGTTCTCGGCAAGGGCCTCAACAACCTTCATGCAGTCGTCAAAAACCCCAGGGATCTCTATTACCTTTGCGCCAGCGCCAAGTGGCTGGGCAAGCTGCTGCGGCGTGACCTTGCCCTGTGGAAGGATGACTGCCGATTTTAAAAAATCACCCATGTAACTTGCATAAAGCGCAGCTGCTGCGGAGGTGTCCCCAGTGGATGCACATATGGCAAGTATGCTGTCTGCATTATTCTTTGAGGCAAAATAGTTAATATAGCTCATGGCACAGGCCATGCCCCTGTCCTTGAAGGAGGCGCTGGGGTTGAGCCCGTCATCCTTGAAAAAGAAGTCCCTGCCCACAATGTCCCTGAGTCTGCTATTTGCCCTTACCACCGGGGTATGGCCCTCTCCAAGGTATACTATTTTATCAAGTGGTATTACGGGCGCTATGAATTCATAGAACCTGAAAATACCTTTAAGGGGCGGGTCGCAGATCATTGATCTGTAGTCAAATATCCTTCTCCACATCTCACCGCTTATCTCTTTGTAGCGGTCAAAGGAGGTATCAGTGAGCATCAGAACCATCCCGCATTCAGGGCAGGTATAGAGCAGTTCATCAATACCAAAATGGTTATTGCATCCGAGGCACCTGTATGACATGGTGCCATTTGATTCAGGTATTATATATTTGCGTATATCTTCTGGTAACTGGCTTATTTTCATTTTAAAGTCCTTTTATTGAGATTAAAGCGGCATAATAGCTGAAAGATCTTTTTAATACAAGGGTTGATTCTTTTTCAGGATGTGAGATATTCCTTAGAAAAGAGATATAAAATATTATGCCGGATGACAGGCTCGGCAGGGGGAAACAGTTGAAAAAAAAGATTAGTGTATCAGCAAGGAACCTTATTGAATATTCATTAAGGGGGGGAGACCTCTCCTTTGATTCTTTCTCCCAGATCAACCCTGTTGATGCGATACGCGCACACCAGAAGATACAGAAATCAAGGCCAGCCGAGTACACAGGTGAGGTTTCTATCAAAAGAGAGTTTGAAACCGAGACCCATATCCTGGAAGTAACAGGCCGTATGGATGGTATCTTTTGCTATCCTGACAGGACAATAATAGAGGAGATAAAGACCACAACAAGGGCCCTTGACTATTATGAGGAGTTTACTAACCCCACCCACTGGGCCCAGCTTAAGATCTATTGCTACATATGGCTCATGCAGGAGGGGCTTAACGAGATATCAGGCCAGCTTACCTATTATAATCTTGATTCCGGGAAGCAGAAGGAGATCATAAATCTCTTCAGCCGGGAAGAGCTGGAAAGATTCTTTTCTGAAATGGCCACAAGCTATCTTAAACGGATATGCGATCTTGAAAGGTGGTGGGAGATCAGAAACAGTTCCATAAAGGCGCTTCTATTCCCGTTTGAGAATTACCGCCCGGGACAGAGAGAGATGGCGGTTGAGGTTTACAGGACAATCCTTCAGAAGAGGGAGATACTTATTCAGGCAGCTACCGGCATAGGAAAGACCATGTCAACCCTGTTCCCTGCAATCAAGGCCATGGCCGAAGGCCTTTCATCCAAGGTCTTTTATCTTACAGCCAGAACCACCGGAAAGGATTCAGCCTGTGCAGCCATTGATGAAATGAGGAGAAAGGGGTTAAGGATCAAGTCCCTTGTGATAACAGCAAAGGACAAGATATGTTTTAAACCTGATGCTGCCTGCTCTCCGGATGAGTGTGAATATGCAAAAGGGTATTTTGACCGGGTTAGTGAGGCAGAAGAGAGATTTTTTAAGGAGGACAGTTTTACAGGGGATGTAATTGAAAGTATAGCAAAAGAGCACATGGTATGCCCCTTTGAGTTCAGCCTTGGCCTTTCACTCATGGCGGATATTGTCATATGCGATTACAATTATGTTTTTGACCCAAGGGTCTACCTCAGACGGTTTTTTCTTGAGGAGGAAAATGATTTTATCCTTCTTGTGGATGAGGCACATAATCTGGTGGACAGATCACGGGAGATGTTTTCTGCTGAGATATTCAAACAGACCTTCCTTGACACAAGAAAGGAGATAAACAGGGAAGAGGTGCCTGCCATTTTTAAGAAAATAGGGGGCATAAATACGGCTCTTAATAAGCTAAAGAAAAGATGCGATGAAAATGGGGGAAACTTAATTGTAGATAGAGATGCGCCCTCTTTTCTTGCCCCTTCCATAAGGGGCTTTATAAAGGAGTGCGAGGAGTGGTTTAGCCAAAATATTGAATCAACCTGCAAAGACGCAATCCTTGATCTCTATTTTGGTGTGAGGACATTCGCACGGATACTGGAGGAATATGATGATACCTACAGAACCATATATGAGACTACAGGCAAGGATTTCCGGCTAAAGCTCTTCTGTATAGACCCTTCAAAGAGGCTTGAGAGGATATTCAGCAAAAACAGGGCTGCTGTATTTTTTTCCGCCACCATGTCTCCTCCGGGCTATTTTAAAAGGCTCTTCGGCTGTGCAGCGGACACAAAAAACCTTGAAATAGGGTCGCCCTTTCCTCCTGAAAACCTCTGTCTTGTTATTTACAGCGGTATTTCAACACTTTTCAAAAACAGGGAAGCCACAAAGGGAGATGCAGCAGCCATTATTAATCCGGTTATTGATATAAAAAAGGGTAATTATCTGCTCTTTTTTCCATCCTATGCCTACATGCAGATGATCATTTCATTTCTTGAGGCTTACGATAAGGAATTTGAGATCATTGTCCAGAACCAGGGCATGACCGGAGAGGAGCGGGATAAATTTTTAAACCGTTTTTCAGTCTGTAATGAAAACACCCTTTTGGGTTTTGCTGTTATGGGGGGGATATTTGGGGAGGGCATTGATCTGACAGGAGAAAGGCTTTCAGGGGCTGTAATTTATGGTGTAGGTCTGCCGGGTATATCGCCTGAAAGAGATATCATAAGGGACTATTTCAATGAGACTGATCATGCAGGATTTGAGTATGCATACCTTTACCCCGGAATAAACAGGGTGTTGCAGGCAGCAGGCAGGGTTATCCGCTCTGAAACAGACAGGGGGGTGGTGATACTGGTGGATGAGCGCTACAGGGAACCCAGATACAAATCCCTTTTTCCTGCCAACTGGAAACCGGTCACAGTAAAAACAGAGAAAGAACTTGAAAATGTGCTGGAAAGATTCTGGACCGGGGAATAACCTTTGCTGATTGTAAAAACAAAGGTAACATGGAGGTAGACAAGGCATGCTGCAGTAATGGAATGGAGAAGGCCTGCCTCTTGAATAACCGCTGAGAGGGCATGAACTCTATCTACCGGCATTCTGGTTAACAAATCTCCCTTTTAAATTATACCTTGTGAAGAGCGCGGTATCGTGGTAAAGATTCAGTCTGGGTTGCCAGAGGCAGCCTATTTATATGGGAGTGTATTTTAAAGAAGAAATGGATACAATAATAGAACAGGCAAAAGATGTACTGAAAATAGAGGCCCAGGGTATACTTGATCTTATTGACAAGGTCGGTCCCGAGTTTGAAAAAGCAGTGCAGCTAATGGTAAAGTCAAAGGGCAGGGTGATAATTACCGGCATAGGCAAGTCAGGGCTTGTTGGTAGAAAGATATCATCAACACTGAGCAGCACAGGCACACCCTCCATTTTTATGCATCCGGCAGAGGCGCTTCATGGCGATCTGGGCATGGTGACAAAAGATGATGTTGTCCTCGCCATATCTAACAGCGGACATACCCAGGAGATAAACAAGATATTACCCATGATAAAAAAGGATATGGGTGCAAAGATTATATCCCTTACAGGCGATACTGAATCGCCAATGGCCCGTATGAGCGATGTTGTTATAGATGTCAAGGTTGCAAGGGAGGCATGTCCTGAGACAATGGCGCCTACAACCAGCACAACCGCTGCTGTGGCGATGGGCGATGCAATGGCGGTTGTCCTGATGAAATTAAGGAGGTTCGGGCAAAAGGATTTTAAAAGATTTCACCCCGGAGGCACCCTTGGCGAAAGACTGGGCACAAAGGTGAAAGAGGTCATGTTTACCGGGGATAGCGTGCCAAAAGTAAAAACAGGGACATCAGTTTATGAAGCCATAGTTGAGATAGATTCAAAGAATATCGGTGTTACAGTAGTTGTAGATCAAGAAATGCGTGTTGCAGGGATACTAACTGATGGTGATTTGAGAAGGGCGCTTATGAAACATGAAAATATCTATTCACTTACAGTGGATGAGATCATGACCCCCTCACCAAGGTCGATTGATGAAAACATATCAGCGGCAGAGGCACTGGGTATAATGGAGCTGTATCAGATAACTCACCTTGTAATCATTGACAATGAAAAGCGTCTCAGGGGGATACTGCACCTGCATGATATCCTGGGGAAAGAGGAGTTTAGACTTAATGGAGGATTCACACCTGCCTAACTGACTGATTGTTTTTCGGGCGCAAGGTTCACGGCACAAGGTTCAAGGTGTTTCCCTGGGCCTTTCGCCTTGTGCCCTGCGCCCAGTTCTTATTTCATCTTCCTAATCCTGACCTCTATACCCTTTTCATTCTTCAGCAGATCAACAAGCTTTGATGTATCTGTTTCCCCATAATGGTATGGGTAAAGGATAGCGGGTTTTAAGGCCTTTGCCGCATCTGCGACCATTTCGGGTGTCATGGTATAGGGCAGATTCATGGGCAGAAATGCTATATTAATCCCCTTTAATGACTTCATTTCAGGCGTATTTTCAGTATCCCCTGCAACATACACCCTTTTATCGCCAAAGGTTATTATATAGCCGTTACCGTTTCCCTTTGGATGATAGGGGTTATTTGCATCCATTTTATGCATTATATTATAGGCTGGCACAGCCTCTATCTTTAAACCTGACAGGGTCTTTATATCCCCATTCTTCATAACTGTACCTTCACCGAGCTGTTTAATTCCTGCCTCATTTGAAATGATCTGCGTCCCCTCCTTTTTAAGGGTTGCTATGGCCTTTTTATCGAGGTGATCAAAGTGCTCATGCGTAACAAGGATTATATCGGCCTTTGGCATATCTTTGTAATCGGTAAATTCGGTCCAGGGGTCCACATGTATGATCTTTCCCCCGAATGAAAACATTAGTGTGCCGTGACCTATAAATGTGATCTCCAGATTTCCCTGTGATGTCTTTATTGTGTCCATCTCAAATCCTCCCTGTGCAAAGGTGTATAAGGGTAATAAAAGAAACATAAAAATTGAGATAACCTTCAATACCTTTTTCATAAAATGCCTCCATTAAATGGATTGATCAATTATATAAGGTTAATTATGCCAAAATAAAATTTTGAGACGAAATAATATTGTAATAATTTATTTTTGTCCACTATTCTCCTGTTAGTTGCTTTTTATTAACCAAGGGTTTTATGGATAATTCCCGCAATTGTTTATCATGTACCTCTGATGGTGCGTTCATCATCAGATCTTCCGCCCTTTGGTTTAGCGGAAAAGCAATAACCTCCCTTAAGTTTGATTCCCCGCTCAATAACATTAACATCCTGTCTATTCCGGGAGCAATACCGCCATGGGGAGGAGCTCCATACCTGAACGCATTTATCATAGCTCCGAACTTTTCATCTACATGTTCCTTTGTATATCCTGCAATTTCAAATGCCCTGTACATTGTATCGATATCATGGTTGCGTATAGCCCCGCTTGATAATTCTATCCCATTACATACCACATCATACTGGAATGCAAGGATCTCCAGAGGCTGACAGGTATTTAATGCCTCCAGGCCTCCTTGAGGCATTGAGAATGGATTATGGCTAAATTCAATCCTTGATTCCTGTTCATTATATTCATACATAGGGAAATCCACTATCCAGCAGAAACTAAAGATGCCTTCATCTATAATACCCAGCCTTATTGCCAATTCTGTCCTGATCCGGCCAGCCAGTTCACAGGCAGTTTTCTCATTATCAGCAATAAAAAACATCACATCTCCGTCACTGATATTTCCAGCGAGTTTGAGATTGTTGATTTCAGTCCTGCTCATGAATTTTACAACAGGGCTTTTTTCTATCCCTTGACTCCATACGATATATGCGAGCCCCTTTGCCCCGATGGACTGGCTGAAAGATATCATATCGTCAAAGAATTTTCTCGGCTGGTCTGATATCCCTTTTACAGGTATTGCCCTAATCACTCCGCCTTTTTTAATTATATCAGAAAATGCCATAAATCCGGTTTCCTTTAAGATATTTGTAACATCGATTATCTCAAGTGGATTTCGCAAATCAGGTTTGTCTGTCCCGTATTTAAGCATTGCCTCCCGGTATGTTATTTTTCTGAACGGTGGTTTTGTAACCTCTTTATCACCATGTCTCAAAAAGATATGATACAGAAGTCCCTCAACAGTCCTGAATATCTCCTCCTGGGTAACAAAGCTCATTTCCAGGTCAAGCTGATAAAATTCACCCGGGGTCCTGTCTGCCCTGGCATCCTCATCGCGAAAACAGGGTGCAATCTGAAAATACCGGTCAAAGCCAGCTACCATCAACAGCTGTTTAAACTGCTGAGGTGCCTGTGGTAAGGCATAAAACTTACCTGGATGGAGCCTGCTTGGTACAAGAAAATCCCTCGCACCTTCAGGTGAACTGCTTGTCAGAATGGGTGTCTGTAGTTCATGAAAACCGATTTTGACAAGATAGTTGCGTATATCCCAAATAACCTTTGATCTTTTAATAATATTTTTATGTATGCGGCTCCTTCGCAAGTCAAGGAATCTGTATTTAAGCCTTAGGGATTCAGGGCAATCAGCCTCATTTGCAATCTGAAAGGGCAGAGGCTCAGCCTTACCAAGGACTTCCATCCCATTGGCAACAACCTCTATTTCTCCGGTATCGATCTTAGGATTTATCGTCTCAGGGCTCCTTTTTATAACCTGACCGGTAAAACAGACAACTGTTTCTACCCGCCAGTGTTCCAGATTTTGATAAAATTCATATTCAGGGTTTATAACAACCTGTGTAAGACCGTAGTGGTCCCTCAGGTCAATAAATATTATACCACCATGGTCTCTGACACTGTGTATCCAGCCCGAAAGTTTTACGATTTTTCCTTCATCCTCTTTTCTTAATTCATCACATTTATGTGTTCTATACCTGTGTATTACCATTCCTGAACTTCTCCTTCCATTTATCTTCGATTATATCAAAACCGGAAAAATCAGCCCCGTCCTAAATTTGAATTATTGAACAGGCTCAATTTAATAAATAAAAAAACCCCACTATGTGTTTTACATAGTGGGGTTTGGTTTGATTGTTATGTTTATGCCGGTTAAGTCTTTAAAAACAGGTGTAACAATACCCCACCATGGATAAAGTTTCGTCCACGGTTATTATCGTTATTATTTATCAGGGTAAAATTACACATTATCTGCCATTCAGCTCCGTTTTTATAAAAAATTATATATGGGATTCGGAACCCATGTCAATTATTATATCTGCTTTAAGGTTAATATTCTGAGGTGTTTGTGTGATCATATGTCTTCTATATTGACACTTTACTCTGCATCGCATATACTCACGCCCGGTAAAAATGAGTTTTATTAATATATTAGAGACGATAACAGCCGATTAGGTATATCTTTTTTTATCAAGGATGTTTCTCAAACAGGCGTTTTTTTCAGAGCCTTAATTATCCCGCGCCTCAGCTAATAAAAGCATTACTAAATAAATACAGATACTCCGGCAACACTGTTGTAAGATCGTTTGGCTGTTTTAAGGGAGTTATAATAAATGATTGAGAGTCTATACAATGATGCAAATATAAAAACACCGGGGCAGTTGAGCACCGGGGTCATGATGTTATTTGTTTCCATACTAACAGCCTTCCCCATGATGGCCACAGACATGTATATGCCAGCGCTGCCCTCAATAAAGGATCAACTGAACACAACAATTGAGCTTGTTAACCTAACAATGTCCGGGTTCTTTTTTATAATCAGTATCAGCGGACTTATTTTTGGTTCCCTGTCAGACAGGTTCGGGCGCAAACCTGTTATTATGGTATCCCTTACACTTTATGTTGCTGCAAGCGCTGCTTGTGCAATCAGTACGACAATCTATTTTCTGATCGCCTCAAGGCTGTTTCAGGCAATAGGATGCGCCGGGGGCATGGCTGTTTCAACAGCAATCATTAAAGACTTTTTTCCACCTGAGAAAAAGGAAAAGGCATTTGCCATAATCGGTGCATTAACCGGTTTTGTGCCTGTAACTGCTCCGATACTGGGCGCATGGATACTCAAATTTACCTCATGGCGGGGGGCATTTGTAGTGCTCGCCTTTTTGGGAATAATAACCCTGATCTTTGGTCTTTTCTACAAAGAGACGAATAATGATCTGTCAAAAGACAGCATTCCTGCCTCGCTCGGGAAGCTCTTTGTTGTGCTTTTCAACCCCTCCTTTGCCCGGCTCGTTTTATTATTTTCATTTGCGCCTCTGGGGATGATGGCATTCGTGGGCATATCATCCTTTATCTTCCAGCAGACATTCGGTCTAAGCGAGCAGGCATACAGCTACTATTTTGCGACCAATGCCGCTGTAAGTGTCCTTGTTGCCATAGCATATATACGTGTTTCTCAGTTTATCAAGCCGCTTACCATTATTACCGGGAGTTTTGCAATGAGCATTGCGAGCGGTATTCTCACCATACTTTTCGGAGGGCTGCACCCCATGCTTTTCCTCGGGTCAATAGCTGTAGGCAGCGCTGCATTTGCGCTCCAGAGACCTCCATCAATGAATCTTCTTATTGAGCAGCAGGATAAAAACACTGGCTCTGCCTCATCCCTTATGTTCTGTTTCATGGGTACCCTGGGCAGTATCGGCCTTGTGATTATCTCCATGGATTGGAGCAACCGGATTGTTGTGCTTGGTGTTATCAATATGGTGCTAGGAATCATAAGTTTATTGTTCTGGTTATATGCAAAAAATAGATGTAAGATCCCAAAAAACATGAGGTGAAAATTTACTTATACGGGGCCAGCAATGAAAAACCTATTAGAAAATCAGATAGCCCATAAGATAATAAGCCTTTTAATCAGTATAATAATTGTGCTTATTATTTTTGTAGGTATTGTGGGGATACTCTTCCCCATGATACTTGAGGCAAGGTTCGAACATGTAAAGGTCATATCCCTTGTTTCTACCCTTATAGGCGCCCTGATTATTTTGATTTCAAGACGCTTTCGGATCATGCATTTTATTTCCTTTGTAAAAAGAGCGGGTGATTTTGATTTTAAGGTTTATGATTATATAGGGTCGCTGATTATAGGGGCGGCTTTTCTGACTGGCGGGATTGTCTATATGCGCACAAAAAACCCTGTCCTCTTCTTTGTTCCCTTTATTGCAGGTTTTGCCATCATAAGGATACTTATCTTTTTCATAAATAAAAAGGCAAAGGCTAAGTCCCGGAAGTCTGCCCGCCTGAAAGAGGCGGATAAGCAATCAGACCAATATAAATCAAAAGGAGGGTATGAATAGAATGGCTGAATCAAAATACAGGAAATACATACTTGAAACGCCCAAAGGCAAACTGCACACAGGAGAGGTATTTGAAGGTTTTCTTGCCAGCCCTGACAGACTGGGTGTTGACTGCCAGATCCTATATTCTGTTATAACCGAGGCAGACCCGGAAGGGGATGAAACAGAGCCGCATACCCATGATTTTCCCCATGTGATGTGTTTTTTTGGGAGCAACCCGAAAGATAAATATGATTTTGATGCTGATATTGTTTTTTATATGGAAGGCGAACCACAGATAATTAACAAGCCTTCAATAGTAACTGTCCCTGCCGGGTTGTCACACTGCCCGCTTATTTTTAAAAGGATTGGCAAGCCTGTTACATGGGTTGAGGTGATGCTCACTTCAAGTTATGGAAGGGTGGAGTAAAAGAAGCTATAAGCTGAAAGAGCTAACTGTAATGGAATGGGTGTAATTTCCGAATAACTTTTGATTACAAAAAAATTGAAATAAAAGGAAAAAGCAAGAAGAAATGAACAGAGCACCTTTCATTATGGGATATTTAATGGTAATCCAGATTTGACTTTCAGGCATTTAAATACTAGAGTACTTGAATGATCAGGAGGTAATTTATGCGAACAACGATTGAAATATCAGATAACCATCGGAGCGCACTGCTCTCTATTGCTGCCCAGAAAGGCTTGCGCGGGTATTCAAAAATAATTGAAGATGCACTGGAGAATTACATTAAAGAGCATGGAAAAAATATTGGACTTAAAAACAATCTTCTTTCCATGAAAGGGAGTTGGGAAAAAGAGGCAGCGGAAATAAAGGCAAATATAAAAGAGCTGAGAAAAAATTGGAAAAAATCGTAATTGCTGATACCGATGTAATTATTGATTACTTTTCAGGAATAGAGCCGATAGCATCAGTAATTGAACAGCTAATATTAGAGGATAGTCTTGCTTTAATATCTGTTACGGTTTTTGAACTGTATGCCGGAATAACCGGAAAAAAGCGGATAAAACAGATTGATAATCTGACTGCTATTCTTCCTGTATTTCCTTTTGAAGAAAAACATGCTGGAACAGCAGCTGAAATATATAATGAATTAAAAAAGGCTGGTAATCTAATTGGTAATCAGGATATCCTTATTGCGGGGATATGTATAACTCATGATATCCCTATTATTACCAGGAATACTGATCATTTTTCAAGAATCGCCCGGCTTCAGATATTTTCTTATTAGAAGGGTATAACCTTG
>CAYWRH010000071.1:0-20926 GCA_964460435.1 uncultured Desulfatiglans sp. | reverse complement strand
AAGTATAGCATATTATATTATTTATGTAACCTTTTTATTGAATCGAAATACTAGATGCTCCACACAGGTTTGTTATGGCCCTTTTACCTTTATTTTACCAGTTCAAACCTTTCCCTTTTAGCGCTGCATACCGGGCATTTTTCAGGGGGATTTCCCTCAACTGTAAAACCGCATACTGAACAGACATAAACATCATTAAGGGGCATATCCTTGCCGTTTTCAAGGGCCTTTACCTCCTTTTCATAAAAGCTGCCGTGCACCTTTTCCGCCTCGTTTGCCCAGAAAAGGTCTTGAATGCAGCATTGTTCTGCTCCTTTTTTGCCTGATCCATGAACCCTGGATACATATCCGTGAACTCATCCTTTTCGCCGTGCAATGCCTCCTTGGCATTCTCCAGGGTGGATTTGATTCCATCCATAGCCTTCAGGTGGTTGAATGCATGATAAGTCTCAGACTGTGCAGCGGCCCTGAAGAATCTGGCAATGTTTGGATAACCCTCTTCATCTGCCTTTTTTGCAAAGGCCAGATAGCGCCTGTTTGCCTGTGATTCGCCTGCAAATGCATCTTTCAGGTTTTGTGTAGACTGATTAGACATGAATTTCCTCCATTGAATATTTAGTTTTAATGTGATAGATTTTTGGCCTGATTTCATCGGGAATATAACAACGGGCAGATACAAAGTCAACAAAGGCTAATAATGCTGGCAGGTAATACATGGCCTTCAATATTCAAATTCAAGCAGCCAAAATTTAAAAAACGGTTTGGCTCTTTTGTACAAAATTGTCACCTAAAGCATCAGTAAGTGTAAAACAATAGCATCTTTTACTAAAAACCGGGTTTCAGAGGACATGAAATGATTCATGAGAATGAACTTGTTATGCTGCTTCTTTCTTTGGGGGTAGCGGTTTTCATTATCCTTAAAAGCCATACATTCAGAATGTTCCCCGGATGGAAGCTGCTCTTTGCCGCTTTTCTGTTTTTTGCAGCAGGCTCTCTCTTTACAGTTATTGAGACCTTTTTCTTTAACAATTTTTTCAACCATATGGAACACATCTCCTATTTCATGAGCGGGTTATCTATTTTAATATGGTGTTTCAGTGCCTTTACTGATGCGGGTGGAAATGATGAATAGCCATATGATCCTGCTTGACGGGTTTTTTACCGTTGCATCCTTTGTCGCCCTGCCAGTAGTCACCATCTGGAAACGCAAAAAAATCGCAGCTGATATAAGAATCCTTATGGCATCCCTTCTAGTGCTGAATATAGTGTATGGCCTGTGTCTCCTTTTTGAGTGGACTGGAATTACAAATATCCTCGAACCATATGAGGATCTCATAGGCGCTCTTATACCAATGATGTGGGCCTTTGTCTTTTATGCCATCATTAGTAATCTCTCCGCGCAGGAATTAAAAGAAAGCGAAGGGCAAAAGAGGCTTCTTGAAAAACAGTTGCTACAGACCCAGAAACTGGAGGCCCTTGGCACGCTTGCCGGGGGCATTGCCCATGACTTTAATAACATACTCTCAATCATATTCGGATACATTGAGCTTGCACAGCTTGATATAACCAATCCTGCGCAGGTCAGTGATGATCTTGCCGAGTTGAAGAATGCGGCATTCAGGGCAAGAGAACTGGTCAACCATATACTTGCTGTAAGCAGGAGGGCAGAGGAAAAAAGGCGCCATATCAGGTTAAAGGATGTGGTCAAAGAGGCAATAAAACTGCTCAAATCTACAATCCCCTCAACAATAAATGTCTCAGCTCATATTGATTCGGAAATGGTCGTGTTTGCTGATTCATCCCAGATGCATCAGGTTATCATGAACCTCTGTACAAACGCATATCATGCCATGAAATCATCGGGCGGGGAGCTTGTTGTCATGCTTAAGGATTTAGTACTCAGGGAAGGAGATCTGTTTCCTGTGCCAGAGATGGGGCCAGGCTCTTACGTCAAACTCACCGTCACAGATACCGGGCATGGGATGGATGACGAGACAATGGAAAAGATTTTTGACCCCTACTTTACCACTAAAGGGGTGGGAGAGGGCACAGGCCTCGGCCTTTCAATAGTCCACGGTATAGTTACGAACCATGATGGCTATATCCATGTTGAAAGCAGAAAAAATGAGGGTTCATCATTTCATGTCTATTTACCTGTTGCAGGCACAGAGCCTGATAAAGATGCTGCTGAACCTGATGCCCTATTATCCGGGAGCGAACATCTGATGGTTATTGATGATGAGATAGGTATTACTGATGTAACCTCAAGGATACTGAGAGGCAGGGGTTACAGGGTAACAGTCTTTAATTCGGGCAGGCTTGCATATGAAGAGTTCATTAAAAATTATGGATCATATGATCTGATAATAACTGACATGTCAATGCCTGAGATAAACGGGCTTGAACTGGTGAAAAAGATGCGAAAGATCGCCCCTCAAAAACCTGTTATCATATGCAGTGGCTTCAGCGACCTGATCAATAAGGAAAGTTTAAAAGAAATGGGCATTTACTATGCTTCAAAGCCTGTTGTATTAAGTGATCTCATGAAAAAGATCAGGGAAATTTTTGATAAGCCGTTTACGCCTGCTAAAACAAAGGCTTGATACCTCATAGGTTCTTAATTCAAATGTACCACTTTAAGGCAGAATTTTTACCGTAGAAGCCTCAGAGCTCACAGAATCTTAATTATCCCGTCATGCCCGCGCAGGCGGGCATCCATTTTTATACAGATTAGATTTCTCAAGTGGATTCCCGTCTGCACGGGAATGACGGGTCTGCTTTTTTTAATTCCTAATCTATTTCTGATACCACTTTCCGGCTTCATCCTTGAGCCACTCGCCCGGGTCAGCCTTTTCAGCTATCTGTTTGGCCCTTCTCTGTCCTACCAGTTCAATGGTTGTCTCTGATTGTTTAGCAATGGCCTCATAAACCTTTTTGCGGTCTTCGTTTTCTGCTGTGACTATATCTTCACCCTTTTTGTCAGAGCCCACAAACTCAAGGTATCCCAGGCTGTTTTCGCCGACAATACCTGCCTTTTTAAGCTCAACAACAGCGGGCAGACGCTCCTGCATCCTCTCCTTTATACCCTGGCTATAAAGGTTTGATGAACCCATTATCAATATCGAAATTAAAACCAGTAATATTTTGCATGATATTTTTTTCATTTTTATCTCCTTACCCTGTTTGATCTATATTATTTTTTGCCTGATCCCTGAAGCCTGCTTTCAGCCTTGTCTATATCGCTGAAAAAGTCATCAAGGGCGCGGTCTATCTTTACGTTCACATCAATTGTAATGTGTATGGGCTTGACCTCAACCGGCGCCACCTCGATTGCATGCCTTGTTGAACAGGCCCCTGCCAAAATAATCAGCCCTGTCAACGCCACTGATATCATAAATACCTTCCGCATATCATACTCCTTTTTTTCGATTATTAATAAGAGTCCCCTGGTTTTAACCCTTTGCCCTGCGCCTTGTATCCTACTTAATCATATCCAATGCGCCTTTATAATTCAACAACTCATCAAGGGGCAGTTTAAAATTGACATCAAGGCTTATCCCCTGAAAGTTGGAGCCCTCTGATACCGTCTCTACACGTTGAAACCTGCTTAATTCCTTATCATACCTGAATGGAAGTTTATTTTCAGGCTTCCCGTCAAACTGGAGTTTAACAGTAAGCTCTTCATTGTCTGTATTAAGGGAGAGCTTTACCCATGAATAATCAAAGGCCTTTAATGCCTCGCTTGCTATATCCATCTGAATATATTCGGGCGTGCCTGGTGTCATGCCTGCCTTGAACATATCAGTGCCCTTGATGTTTATCTTTCCTCCTCCGCCCGGTGTGGAGTAGAGAAACCCGTCTTGAAAGCTTATCTTGCCTTTGGATATGGTTACAGGTATCCTGCCGTTTACTGTCCCGCCGCCAGATACACCAAAGACCCCGAACTGTTCCAGAATTTCTGCAAGACTGAGCCTGTCACAGAATAGTGTAATAAGGTATTCATCCTTTTCTGTATCAAAACGGAATGACTGTATGTTGATGTTGCCTCCGCACCATTTAAATCTGCCCTGCTCTATAAAGATGGAAGAGAGGCTGTCTACCCTGAAATCAACCACAACATCCGTTGCCGATATGTCACCAAAAGAGGCCTTGCCAATCTTGATCTTCTGCCCAAAGGGGCTTCTAAATGAAATAAGGTCATCCAGTGTCAGGCTCAACAGGATATCCTTTAATGCGAGTTTGTTTTCATTATTGTTGAGCGTTCCATTTTCGATCCTTACATTCAGGCCAGACCGGATAAGTGAAGGTGCGAGATTAATCTCTGCATCTGTATTTAGCAGGCCATTAAACCTGTATCCCTTTAATGCAGGTGCAAATTTACCAAGGTCAATATCAGCATTAGGGTGATATGCAGGTATATCTGCCCTTATATTTGTTGCGTTACTCCCTGATGTTAATGATGATGAGCCATGGAGGTTTATGGTCATATCAGTCAGGGCGGGGTATTTTACTGTACCGGCAAATGATATATCGCCCTTTTTCTGAGTTATATTCAGGTCAACAGGGCCAAGGATGTAATTTCCATAGGTGAAGTTGCCAATGGATAGTTTGCCCTTGTCACTGCTCCTGGCTAAAGGCCATGAAAATGGCATATCCCCATTAATCCCCCTAATATTAATGGCCCCATCTTTCATTGAAACAAAACCTTTTCTAAAATTAACCCCTGTATCAATGTTAATGCCCTTGTCAGGGTCGTATGTTATCTCCCCTTTCACAAGGTATTCAGGAATACCTGCCTTTACTTCCGGGCTGCTAAAGGCGATCTCCCTGCTGTTTAAGGTGAATGAGGAGATATATTGATTCATTTTTTTTTCATCCTGCCTGATAATGCCTTTAACAGACACCGCAGGTAAAGAAAAACTCATATCGCCGGTTTGAGCCCCTGCCTTTTTAAATCTAAAGAGATAATCCCCGGCGATGATGCCTTTATCAAAAAATACAGAGGCCTCCATCTCCGGGGAAAGAGCAGTAATATCAGTGTCATTGATGGAAACCCTGAAGGGCTGACCCATGTTATCTTCATCCTCTTTTGCGCCTATCTCAACCCTGGTTGTGTCAGCGCTCCTCTCTATTGCCACCTTCCATGCAAGGGCTGGCATATTATTTTTGTTAACCAATCGGGTTATGGCCTTTATGTCTCCCTTAAGGATATCTTCATTAATATTAACATTCCCTGAAAGATGGGATAATACAGAAAGGCCGCTATAATTCAGTAAAAGCGGAGAGATTTCAAAATTGAAAAGGCGCGCATCCTTTGAGTTTATTCGGATACTGACCGGCTGATAATCGATCAGGGGGGCTGAAGGATTTGTTAGAACAGCGCCTGAATAGGCGATACTGGTTTTATCCAATATACATAAAACAGAGATATCATTTATGGAAAATGGGTCGATAGAAAGGGTTGCAGCAAGATCAAGGCTGGATTTGCCCTTAAGATCAACAGGCAACATATCCCTTAAAATCTTCTCAAAAAACCCGAGCGCCATTTCATCTGATTTTACTGCAAGTTTAATGTTGTTATTTTCCCATGTGCCTGAAACTGTAACCCTGTTTCCATCAGGGAAAATCCCTGCTGTAAAGAAGCGGGGTATAAATGCTTTGTCAAGGGAGGTCGCGGAGATTTCTAATGGTATCCTGAAATTATTGCCCGCATACCCAAGAGCTAAGGTAGAATTAACTATCTTTATTTCATCGATTGTCACAGGGGCAGCTGTTTCATTCTCCTTTTTACTGTTATCCTTTTTGTTTAGGATTTCATCCAGCCCTGTTATGGAGAGTTTGTCATTTTCATATTTTGCATTTACGGAGATACCACTAATCATGACCCTGTTTATATGTTTTTTAAAAAGGGCTCTAGGGGTGTAATCAAGCCTGATGGAGTCTATAAGAATGCCTCCATCATCCGGCCCAATTTTTATATCACTTATTTCTGTGCCCAGGGGACCTATTGCCCGTACATTAAGGTGGGTAAGCGCTATCCCGCTATCCTTCAGGATTGAAGGTAATATCTCTTTTTCTACATAACCTGGAACAAAGAGGTAAAAACATGAAATCAAGCCAAGCCCTATAATAAGGATGGATGAAAAGAATATTAATGAAACCTTTATCGCACGTTTTTGGATCATATCCCTGATATCATGTTAAAGGTATGTGCATGGAATCCTCTGTCCTGTCCTCTCCTCTATCTCACACATCATCTCGTCACAGGGGAGCACCCTGTAATGGTTATTGGCACATATGCAGAATTTTTTGCCATTATCACCTTCAAGCATAAATTCAACAGAGCTCTCGCCCGGGTACTTGAAGAATATATCCCTGAGCTCTTCAAGGTATGCCTTTGTGACCTTTTTTTCATCCAGGCTAAATTTTATAACCTTGATGGCCTGCTGCCTTAAGGTTTCCAGAGATGCAACCTCTTTTGCTATTATCTTGGCCATGTTCTCATTGATCTCAACATTACCTGTTACAAGCACCGGGTCATCACCCTTTAAGAGATGAGATGAGGCGTTAAATGCCTCCGGGAAAAAGACCGCCTCCACAGAATCGCTCTGGTCTTCAAGGGTGATAACTGCCATCCTGTCACCCTTTTTAGTCCTCTTTAACTTTATGTCTGCTATAACGCCTGCCACCTTGACCTGTGAATGCTCCTCTGACTTTAAAAGCCCTGCAATAGTTGTAGTGGCATACCTTTCGGCTGTCTTCTGATATTCGTTAAGGGGGTGCCCGGTGATATAAAAACCAAGGGACTCCTTTTCCCTCTTAAGCTTTTCCCTTTCGTTCCACTCATTAAGTTCAGGGAACTCAAAAAGGGCAGCCATGCCTTTGTTATCACCCTTCATTGCGCCAAAGATAGTAAGCTGGTTCGGGTTATGGTTTGCCCCAGACACCCTTATAACATCATCTACTGATGCAAAGAGCTGCGACCGGTAAACCCCGGTAAAATCCATTGCCCCGCACTGTATAAGCCCCTCAAGCACCCTTTTGTTTACCTTGGAGCCATCCACCCTTTTGCTGAAGTCAAATATGTCTGTGAACCTGCCATCTTTGTCACGCGCCTCAATAATGGACTCTACAGCCTTCATTCCCACATTCTTTACAGCAGCAAGCCCGAACCTTATAGCATCATTCACAACGGTAAAATCGGCGCGGCTTTCATTAACATCGGGCGGCAATATCCTGATACCCATTTCACGGCATTCAGCAATGTTCTTGATGGTCTTGTCCGGGCTTCCCATGTCATTGGTCAAAAGGGCTGCCATGAACTGGACAGGGTAATGGGCCTTTAAATATGCGGTCTGGTAGCCAATAAGGGCATAGCATGCTGCATGTGAACGGTTAAATCCATAGCCGGCGAATGGTTCTATAAAGGCAAATATCTTTTCTGCCAGGGTCACTTCTATACCATTTTTGACACACCCTTTTACAAATTTCTCCTTCTGTTCAGCCAAAAGGTCCGCCTTTTTCTTTCCCATGGCCTTTCTGAGCACATCTGCCTCTCCCATGGAGAAGCCGGCAAGGTCGCGGGCGATCTGCATTACCTGCTCCTGGTATACTGCCACACCATGGGTCTTGCCAAGGATAGGTTCCAGCTTAGGGTGCAGGTAATTTGGTTTTCTCCTCCCGTGCTTTCCATCTATATAATCGGGTATCCAGTCCATTGGCCCGGGCCTGTAGAGCGCAACCAGGGCAACGAGGTCTTCAAAATCCTCAGGCTTAAGCCTGCGCAAAAGGTCTTTCATGCCGTCACTTTCAAGCTGGAACACCCCTGTTGTTTTACCCTCCTGGCAGAGTCTGAAGGTCTTTTCATCTGTAAGGGAGATGCTGTCTATGTCAAGCTCCACGCCTGTGGATTCCTTTATAAGGGTTACCGCATGTTTTATAACCGTGAGGGTCTTGAGGCCAAGGAAGTCAAACTTGATAAGCCCCACCTTTTCTAGCTGATCCATTGTGAACTGGGTCATTATTTCATCATTCTGGCCCTTAATTACCGGGAGGTACTCCACAAGGGGCTTATCGGATATAACTATCCCTGATGCATGGGTTGATGAATGCCTTGCAATCCCCTCAAGGGCCTTTGCAATCCTTAAGAGCTTGCGCTCTGTCTCCTGGCCGTTTTCAAGTTTCTTAAGGTCAGGCTCCTCTTCCATTGCGGATGCAAGTGTAACCTTCGGGCCTTCAGGCACCATCTTTGCAATCTTGTCAACATCATTATAGGGTATGTTGAGCACGCGGCCCACATCCCTTATTACACCGCGGGCCTTCATGGTGCCAAAGGTAACAATATACCCTACATTCTCATAACCGTATTTCTGCGTTACATACCTTATGACATCATCCCTTCCGTTCATGCAGAAGTCTATATCAATATCAGGCATGCTTATTCTTTCGGGGTTAAGGAACCTTTCAAAGAGCAGGTTATACTTTATGGGGTCAAGGTTGGTAATCCCGAGGCAGTAGACAGCAAGTGAGCCCGCAGCAGAGCCGCGTCCGGGACCGACCGGTATGCCTGATTTGCGGGCATAATCAATAAAATCCCCAACAATGAGAAAGTAACCTGAAAAGCCCATCTTTGTGATAACATCAAGTTCATACTCAAGCCTCTCCTTATATTCCTTTTTCAGCTCTTCAGATAGTGGCCCATCCTCCTTTTCACGCTGGTTAAGCCTTTTTACAAGCCCCTTTCTGGCCTCTTCCTTGAGCAGGTCATCAAGGCTTTTTTCTCCTTCGATATGGTACACCGGGTATTTATATTCCCCGAATTTCATCTGATATGTGCAGCGCTCTGCAATCTTGACTGTATTATCAAGGGCATCTGTGTAGCCATCTCCAAGGGTCTTTTCTATCTCCTCCCTTGACTTGAAATAGAATTCATTTGTTGAAAACCTCATCCTGTCAACATCATCAACGAGCTTGCCGGTCTGTATGCATAAAAGCGCATCATGGGCCTCTGCGTGCTCACGATTCAGATAGTGACAGTCATTGGTTGCCACCAGGGGTATGGAGAGCCTCTTTGAAAGCTCCCTGAGCCTTTTATTCACATCATCCTGTTCAGGCATGCCATTTGCCTGCACCTCAAGATAAAACCTGTTATCATCAAATATGGATTCAAGTTCCTGGGCCTTCTGTGCCGCTATTTCCATGCGCCCCTTCATGATATAGTAGGGCACAATACCCTTCATGCAGGCAGACATGGCTATAAGCCCTTCATTATAGAGCCTTAATATCTCCATATCGATCCTGGGCTTGTAGTAAAACCCTTCAAGGTGCCCCATGGTAACAAGCCTGCTCAGATTCTTGTAACCTGTCTCATTCATTACCAGAAGCACAAGGTGATAGTTGTTTGGCTGACCATCCTTTGCAGGCGCATGATCCCGCCTGTCACCGGGCGCAACATATACCTCGCAGCCGATAATGGGTTTAACGCTGGTACCTTTGCACTGGCTAAAGAGCTGGACAGCTCCGAACATATTGCCATGGTCTGTTACAGCTACATAGGGCATGTTAAAGCCCTCTGCCTTTTTAATAAGGTCTTTAATGGTGATTGCCCCGTCAAGAAGGCTGAACTCCGTATGCACGTGCAGGTTTACAAATGATGAACTGTCAGACAATTTTATTCCCCGGTCTATATTTAACATTACATATTGTAGGTAATGAGGCGAGTATGATACGGTAAAAGAGAATCATCATCAAGAGCAATTTAGGAATTTCAGCGGGTTTATTAGGGATAGCCTAATAAGCTGTAAAATTATCTTTTGCGGGGAACATATTCAGATGAATAAGCTTGAAGAGATAGAAAAGAAGAATCAAGGGCTTAGGGAAAAAAATCAGAGGCTTATGGAGGCAGCTTCGGATTTGAAAAAGGAAAATTCCCGTATCGCAAAGGAGTTACATGAAAAAAGCCTTCTTTTTAATGATGTGCCTGCAGGCATATGCCTTTTATGGCGGGGAAGGATAATCGAGGTAAATGATACCCTTCTTGATTATATGGGTTACAGGGCTGATGAGATGATAAACAGGAATTTTTTAAATTTTGTCAGGCATGATCATCTCTCAGAGGTAAGGTTTATACATAACAGGTGGAACGCAGGAAAGATAGGCAGGGGCCATTATGATACATGGCTTGTGTGCGAGAATGGCGAATCTATCTTCTGCAGCATTGAATCAAAAAGGATAAGATTCAGGGGAAAGGCATCATATCTGCTTAATATTACAAGGCTTGAAGAGAGGATAGAAGAGCAGGAAAAACTTCACCGGGATATAAGAAAAGAGGCAGAGCTCAGGATGGCGGGGGTGCTTCACAACCTTTTGACCAGGAGGTCAGAGGCCATACTTGAGATGCTCAGGTATATCAGGGATTCAAAGGATACAAACAGGAACGATTTTAAGGAGATAGCCTCAAGGCTAAGGCAGGAACAGGAGACTATCCGTAAAGAGAGCTGGATGCTGGATGTGATAGCAAAGGAAAAGGAGGAGGCGCAGGATAAAAAACTTATAGAGATTAACCTGATAATAAAAGAGGCACTAAAAAGAACAGAAGAGCTGTTAAAAGAGGGCGCAGTAACTATCAAGAGCTATCTACGGGCAACATCCTCTGTATACGGAAACCCATTTGAACTGACAGAGGCAATCTGTGTGCTTGTTTCCAATTTACACTCAAGGTTATCCAGACAGGGTGAAGTCCATATAACAACAGAAGAGGATCAGGAGAGGATTATTCTCTATTTCCAGGATAATGGCCCTGATTACGGGGATGAAACAGCCAAGGTTAGAGCCCCTTCTTCCTCACAAAAAACCATTCTTACCCATGAGCTGGGCATGAGTTTTGTAAATGCGGTTATAAGGCGGCATAATGGGGAAATCGGGTATATGCAGGGTAGAGGAGAGGGGAATTTTTACCAGATAACCCTGCCTGCCTTTAAGGAGGATAAAAAGAGAAGAAAGATAGACCTTAACAGGATAAGGCATGCAAGGATCCTTATTATAAAGAACTCCGATATAGCAAGGGAGCTGCTTATCCATATGCTTATTGAAAAGGGGTGCGCTGTTGAAACATTGGAAGGCAGCATTGAAGGGTTCCTTGCAATAAAAAAGAGAAGGATAAACATGGTTGTCGCAGATATGGATGACCCCGGCATGAACAATAGCCTCTTCTGGAAAAAATGCAGAGAGATTAATCCTAAACTCATTACTGTTGGATTAACGGAGATGAAAAAAACAGACGGGCGCAGCCAGATAATAGAAAACAACCCTGATCTGATAATCCCAAAGCCATATAATATAAAAGAGGCGGTAAGGAATATACTTGAACTATTTATGGTGATGTACGAATGACAGAAAAGCAAATAATACCTGAAACACCCCTTGCAGAAAGGATAAGGCCGGACAGTATTGACCTTATTGTGGGGCAGGAGCACCTGCTGGGAAAGGGAAGTGCATTAAGAAGGGCGCTTGATTCGGGCAGGATATTTTCAGTGATATTCTGGGGGCCGCCCGGCACAGGTAAAACCACCCTTGCAAGGCTTATGGCAGAATATACACATAAGCCATTCAGGGCATTTTCGGCTGTTACATCGGGCTTAAAGGAACTCAGGGAGATACTTTCCGAGGCAGAAGAGGAGAGGGCAAAAAGCGGCCAGTCAACCATTCTTTTTGTGGATGAGATACACAGGTTTAACAAGGCGCAGCAGGATGCCTTTCTGCCCCACATAGAGAGCGGACTCATCATACTTGTGGGCGCAACCACACAGAACCCCTCATTTGAGGTGATACCGCCGCTCCTTTCACGGGCAAGGGTGATGGTGCTTAAGCCCCTTGATAACAATGGCCTGAAAAGGATCCTTGAACGGGCAATTTCCGATAAAGAAAAGGGGCTTGGCAGCCTTGAACTAAAGATAGATGATGCTGCCCTGAACCACATCATTGATATCTCAGGGGGCGATGCAAGGCTTGCGCTCAATAACCTTGAGATAGCCGCATATTATACGATTGAAGAGCAGGCTGATAACAATCAGATCACTATTGCACTGGTTGAAAAGGCGCTGGACAGAAAGGCCCTTCCCTATGACAAGGATGGAGAAGAGCACTACAACATCATATCCGCATTTCATAAGAGCCTTAGGGGAAGCGATGTGCATGCCTCCATCTACTGGCTCTACAGGATGCTTGAGGCAGGTGAAGACCCGCTTTTTATTGCTAGGAGGATGATCCGGTTTGCATCCGAGGATATCGGCATGGCAGACCCCCTTGCGTTGCAGGTGGCCCTAAATGCATTCGAGGCATGGGAAAAGGTGGGGCCGCCCGAGGCCCAGCTTGCGCTTGTGGAGGCAGCTGTGTATCTTGCGACAGCCCCAAAGAGCAATGCCCTTTATGTTGCTGAGATGGCTGTAAAAAAGGAGATAGCAAAATCCGGTGCACTCCCTGTGCCTATGCACATAAGAAATGCCCCCACAAAACTCATGAAAAATCTGGGATACAGCAGGGGTTACCTCTACCCCCATAATTACCCTGACGCAAAGGTTGACCAGGAATACCTCCCGGAAAAGATCAAAGATATCTCCTTCTATCACCCCACAGATAGAGGCATGGAAAAGGAGATTAGGAAGAGGATGAACGATATGAAGATAAAAAAGGATGTAACAAAAAAGCAGGAATAATCAGGTCAGATAAGTTTTCTTTATGTATTATTTAAATTCTATCATTGTAAATATTTATCTTTACAATCCTTTTATTACAAAATATAAATGCAGCAAGAGCACCTCTTTTTACACTTGCACGATTTAACTCTCTACTCCCCTGTTTTTCCTGCCGAACATTGGAATCAAGGCTTTTCATCCTTGATAAAATGCCAATTGAGTATATAATTACAGATTCTGGTTTTTTAAAAACCATATTTTTTTATCTTTAAAACATGTAACAGGAGAAGAATAGATGTTGAAATATCTTTATTCCTTTGGAAGGAATAAGACAGATGGAAATGCAGAGATGAAAAACCTTCTGGGAGGCAAAGGCGCCAATCTGGCCGAGATGAGCAGGATAGGCATCCCTGTGCCGCCCGGTTTTACTATTACCACAGAATGCTGTAATGATTTTTTTAAGAATGGGGGAAGCTTTCCTCCCGGTATGAAAAAGGAGGTTATAGCCGCCCTTGCACTTGTTGAAGAGGAGCTAGGGAGCAAATTTGGAAGCCCTGATAATCCCCTCCTTCTATCATCCAGATCAGGTGCCCGCAAGTCCATGCCCGCTATGATGGAGACCGTGCTCAATATCGGGTTATGCACAAAGACCATCCCCGGGCTCATAAAAAAGACAGGTAATGCCCGCTTTGTCTATGACTCCTTCAGAAGGCTTATTACCATGTATTCAGATGTGGTTATGGAAAAGGCAGAGGGCATAGAACCTGAGGAGGGAAAGGGCATCCGTGTACAACTGGAAGCCATAATGGAGGAGCTTAAAAAGAAAAAGGGATATAAAAATGATGTTGATCTTAACGTGGATGACCTTAAATACCTGTGTGATGAATACAGAAAAAAGGTAAAAAAGGTGCTTGGTGTTCCATTCCCTGATGACCCAATGGAGCAGCTCTGGGGCAGCATTGCTGCTGTGTTTAAAAGCTGGAACGGTAAAAGGGCAGTTGCCTACCGGAGGATAGAAGGCATACCTGATGAGTGGGGCACAGCAACAAATGTCCAGGCAATGGTCTTTGGCAATATGGGAGATACCTCTGCAACAGGTGTTGCATTTACCAGAAACCCGGCAACAGGAGAAAATAAATTTTACGGTGAATGGCTCCCCAATGCCCAGGGAGAGGATGTTGTGGCTGGCATCAGGACCCCTAATCCCATCAATGAATCGACCAAGATGGAGCAGAACCGGCATCTTGTATCACTCGAAAAGGCTATGCCAAAGATATATAAAGAGCTCTTCGCCATACAGCGAAAACTGGAGAACCATTTCAGGGATATGCAGGATATTGAGTTTACAATACAGGAGGGCTCTCTGTACATGCTTCAGACAAGGAGCGGAAAGCGAACCGGTACCGCTGCCCTTAACATGGCTATGGCCATGCTAAAAGAGGGGCTCATTAATGAAGAGACCGCGGTAATGAGGGTGCAACCGGAGCAGCTGGAAGAGCTGCTTCATCCGATTATTGACCCTGCTGCAGAAAAAAGGGCAAAGGCTTTAGCAAAAGGCCTTCCTGCAGGGCCAGGAGGGGCAACTGGGCAGATAGCCTTTACTGCAGAGGAGGCATGTGAGCTGGCTAAAAAGGGGAAGAAGGCAATCCTTGTGCGCGAGGAGACAAGCCCTGAAGATGTATCAGGCATGAGGGCAGCAGATGGCATACTTACATCCCGCGGGGGCATGACCAGCCATGCAGCCCTTGTTGCAAGGGGCTGGGGCAAATGCTGCATTGTAGGGGCAGGAATGATCCATGTAAACCCGAAGGCAGGCACCATGACGGTCGGGTCAAAGAGCCTTAGGCGCGGCGATCTTATTACCCTGAATGGGACAAAAGGGATTGTGTATGAGGGTGAACTGCGGATGATCGATGCAACCGAAAACCCCTTGTTTAAAAAATTTATGAAGCTGGTAGATAAACACCGGAAGCTCGGTGTGTGGGCAAATGCAGATACCCCTGCGGATGCAAAGGTGGCCCTTGAATTCGGCGCAGATGGCATTGGCCTGTTCAGGACAGAGCACATGTTTTACGGCGAAAACAGCGATGAACCACTTTTCCTTCTCAGAAGGATGATAATGAGCAAGACCCTTGATGAGAGAAAAGAGGCGCTCGATAAACTCTTCAAACATATGAAGCGAGATGTAAAGGCCACCATGGAGGTGATGAATGGCATGCCGGTAATGTTCCGCCTTCTTGATCCGCCGCTTAATGAGTTTATCCCTGATGACACTGTAAAGCAGAGGGAGCTTGCCAACAAGCTCGGCATTACACTTGCGGAGGTAAAAAAGCGTGAGGAGCTTCTGCATGAGAGTAACCCCATGATGGGCCACAGGGGTGTAAGGCTCGGGATCACCTACCCAGAGGTTACAGAGATGCAGGTCAGGGCCATCCTTGAGGCTGCTGGCGAGCTAATAAAGTCACGGAAAAAGGCATTGCCCGAGATAATGATACCTGTCACATGCGATGTAAATGAGCTTTATGAGCAGAAAAAGATAATAGACATTGTATATAAAGAGGTTATTAAAAAACTGAAGCTTAAAAAGATAGATTACAGGCTGGGCACCATGATTGAGATACCGAGGGCATGCCTGGTTGCGGACAAAATGGCCCGGGTTGCCGAGTTCTTTTCATTTGGCACAAATGATCTCACACAGATGGGTTTTGGCTTCAGCCGTGATGATATAGGCGGTTTTCTTGGGGAATATCTTGAAAAAAAGATCCTTAAGGATGACCCGTTCCGCACCCTGGATCAGGAGGGGATCGGCCTGCTTATTGAGACAGGTATTTCAAAGGGGCGCTCAATAAACAGGAACCTCAAGGTTGGGATCTGCGGCGAGCATGGAGGTGATCCTGCCTCCATAGATTTCTGCAACAGGGCAGGCATGGACTATGTAAGCTGTTCACCCTACAGGCTGCCTGTAGCCAGGCTTGCTGCTGCACAGTCAGAGATAAACCTTAAGTCAGCTAAAGGCAGTGCAGTATAATATGGCACACATAGCTGGAAAAATATATGCAAGTTGATAAAAAATAATATAAATTAATCAAGAATTGCATAAACCTGAAATCATATGATATTTTCATATTGCAGGCGGGCATTTGCTCTTGACACCCTCTTGCCAGCCATGCTAGTGAATAAAATTCGTATTTCGATAATAAAATGATAGTGTTATATGATTTCAATCAGCCGTAAAACATGATACATAGCGGTTGATATAATAATTAATAGGAAAAGACTTGAACAGGCTTTCTATCATTGAAACATTAAAGGAGGAGCAAAGTGAATATTATTGTATGCATGAAACAGGTACCCGATACTGAAACCCAGATTAAGATTGGTCCGGACGGGAAATCTATTGCTGAAAATGATATCAAATGGGTTATGAACCCCTATGATGAATACGGGGTTGAAGAGGCATTGAGACTTAAGGAAAAATTTGGAGGAGAGGTTACTGTAATAGGCCTTGGCCCCAAGAGAGTGGCGGAATCTATCCGTACAGCCCTTGCAATGGGCGCTGATAAAGGTATCCTTATTACAGATCCTGCGCTTGAGGGGAGCGATTCCCTTGCTGTTGCAAAGGCACTTGCCGCTGCAATAAAGAGCTTAAGTTATGATATTATCTTTACTGGCCAGAGGGGTGTTGATGATGACAGCGGTCTTGTGGGCGCTGCAATAGCTGAATTGCTGGATATCCCCCAGATATCAATCATAACAAAGCTTGAAGTATCTGCAGACGGAAAGACAGTCAAGGCAAGCAGACCGGTAGAGGGTGAAACACATGTTGTTGAGGCAAACACACCTGTCCTCTTAACCACACAGAAGGGGCTTAATGAACCCAGGTACGCATCCCTTCCAGGCATTATGAAGGCAAAGAAGAAACCTCTTGATGAAAAGAATCTTGCCGCCCTTGGATTAAATGCAGCGGAATTCGGCAAGGATGCCAGAAAGTTAAAGATAGTGGCCCTTACGCCGCCTCCCCAGAGGGCTGCCGGCAAGATTATCGACGGGGATTCACCCCAGACCAAGGCCGCACAGCTTGCGAAACTGTTACATGAAGAGGCAAAGGTTATCTAGTTAACGTGCCGGATACCATACTAAAAAGGATAAAATAAGGAAGGAGATATAAATATGGCTCAAGGAGTAATGATCATCGCTGAACAGAGAGATGGAGACATAAGAAAGATATCGTATGAACTCACAAGCGAAGGTAAAAGGCTTGCCGATGCCTCCGGTCAGGAACTGACAGCGGTTTTACTGGGTTCAAATATCAAGGACAAGGCAGCAGTGCTCGGAAAATATGGCGCAAAGAAGGTTATTGTGGCTGATGACCCGAGGCTTGCTAGATATACAACAGATGCATATGCAACAGTAATTGCCCAGATTGTAAAGGCTGCTAACCCCTCGATTCTGCTGCTTGGCGCATCTTCACAGGGTAAAGACCTGGCTGGCCGCCTTGCCGCAAAGCTTGGCGTGGGCATGGCACAGGACTGTACAAAGTTTGCAATTGAAGGCGGAAAGCTTGTAGCCACAAGACCTATCTATGCCGGCAAGGCATATGCAAAGGTAAGCTATGATGAGAGCTACCCGAACATGGCAACGGCCAGACCCAATGTCATGGCAATAAACGCCCCGAATGATGCGCTTACCGCAGAGGTTGTCAATGCCACATTTACACTCGATGACAGCGCAATCAAGACAAAGGTGGCTGATATTATCAAAGATGTGAGCGGAAAGGTGGACCTCACCGAGGCAGACAAGATTGTTTCGGGCGGACGCGGCATGAAAGGGCCTGAAGGATTTGATGTGCTTGAAAAACTTGCCGATGTTATCAAGGCATCTGTTGGCGCATCACGTTCAGCGGTCGATGCGGGCTGGAGGGCACAGAATGACCAGGTAGGGCAGACAGGAAAGGTTGTTTCTCCTAACCTGTACATTGCGTGCGGTATATCAGGGGCAATTCAGCACCTGGCAGGCATGTCAACTTCAAAATATGTTGTTGCCATTAATAAGGACCCTGAGGCGCCCATCTTCCAGAAGGCGGATTACGGTATTGTTGATGATCTGTTTAATGTGGTGCCAGCCCTGACTGAAGAAATAAAGAAGGTTATATAGCTGTTTCAAGATTAAAACCGGGGAGATATAAACCCCCGGTTTTTTTGTTTGACAAAAGAATAGATTTGGATAAATTAGGCAGTTCATTGGCGATGTAGCTCAGATGGTCAGAGCATACGGCTCATATCCGTAGGGTCACTGGTTCAACTCCAGTCATCGCCACTAAAAATGCAAAGGGTGTTGACAATCTTGAAATCCGGTTTATTTTTTTCGAATCGGAATGAAATTTATCAAGAGAATTTCGTGATGACCTATTTGGCATTTAAGGATGACAATATTAGTACTATCAGCGAGGCGCTTTTTATAGCTGAAGACAAGATAGGTGATTATTACAAGTTTTCGTCTGAACAATGGAAGAGATTTCAGTACGATGTAAAAACGCTGGCAGCTCTTGATGAAAATGAAATAACCTCCTTCGCATTCGCCCTTCTGAATAAATGTACAAGGGCCATAGAAGGTTTTGATTTAAGTACAAAAAAACGTGATTTTTATTTTATATGCCTCCAGGATCATCTAATATTAAATGCCCTTCAAAGAGATAAAGACCTGACATTGCTGCCACTCCTTGTTTATATATTCACACATGAACTGGTGCATATTGTCAGATTCTGTAATTTTTTTCAGAGGTATGAGGTTTCAGGCAAGAGCAGGGAGGAGGAAGAATCATTAGTTCATGAGACCACGTTTAAAATCCTTAAAAGGATTGCCCTGAAAAATATGGACTATATACTTGATTCATACAAACACCACAGACCATGTGAACTGGCTGTGTAATTTTTTTAATTTGAGGTGACTATAAAATGCCTTTTTACGAATATGAATGTACAAAATGCCATCATCATACTGAAGTTTTACAAAGGATATCTGATCCGCCCGTCACAAAATGTGAAAAGTGCAAGGGCAAGATGAAAAAGCTCATATCCCACAGCTCTTTTCATTTAAAGGGGTCGGGGTGGTATGTAACTGATTATGCCTCAAAATCTGGCGGATATGACGGCAAGACCGGATCGGGTGAGCCTGCCAGTTCTGAACCTGCTAAAGAGGCTAAAGGCAGCAGCGCTGATGCTGCTCCCAAAAAGGCAGAGGCAAAGAGTGCAAAGGCAAAGGATGAATAGACCGCATAAATATATAATGGCCCAGAGCCCCTTAAAAAACAGGAATTATGAAACATCTAAATACAGGTAAAGAGCAGGACAAACTGATAAACAGGCTGGAGCGGCAGGAAAAAAAACAGTCCATCCAGAGGGACAGATTCCTCAAATTTAAACTTAATGAGATACATTCCAGCCTTACTCAGGAACTCCTGATGCAGAAGGTTGTGGAAACAGATAATACAGGGGCCTTTTCCGAGCTTATACTTAAGGGGTTAAAAAAACTTTTGAAAACAAGCGAGTTTGACTATAAGTATTTTATTGCGCCAATCAGGGGCCTGGTTCCCCGCCCTAACCCTATTTCATTATATATGACCCAGTATATACTTGAAGATGTTATGAATGACCCGAATGTTATGGATGTTTTTGGAACAGAGGAAGAGATCTACAAGGCGGTTAATAGGGTTATTTCAAACATAAACCTCAAGTTTGAAAGGGCGGAAGAAAAGATAATGCAGCAGCTTTCAAACAACAAATCCCTCTCTCCCGGTTCAAGAGAGTATGACATTGCACTTGAAGAGCTCATCCGCAAGACAATGGGCGATCCCCAGAGTGGAACAACCCCTCAATAATGTTCAAAATTTCTTAGTTTTTATCGCAACCCCTTTCTTTAGAAAGGGGTTGGTTTTTAAAGGAGTAATAAATGTACAATAAAATCGCTTTCTTATTTCCCGGTCAGAATTCACAGATAATAGGCATGGGCAAGGACCTGGCTAACGAATACCCTGAGGTGCGTGAATTATTCAGAGCGCTCGATGATATCTGTGAAAAACCCATGTCAAAACTCTGTTTTGAAGGCCCTAATGAGGAACTCATCCTTACAGTCAACCAGCAGCCTGCCATTACAGCGGTTAACCTTGCATGTCTGAAGGCCGTTAACATGAAGGGAATAAAGGCCTCCATATCAGCCGGGCACAGCCTTGGTGAATTTGCAGCGCTTGTATCTGCAGGGGTGCTTACAGAATATGATGCCTTAAGAATTGTAAAAAAACGCGGTGAACTCATGCACAGGGAGTCCATATCTCACCCTGGTGTTATGGCTGCTGTTATGAAGCTGCCCATTGAAAAGGTTAGAGGGATAGTTGAAAAGGCAAAGGGGAAGGGGGTGCTTGCTGTTGCAAACCACAACTCGGCAGAGCAGATTGTTATAACGGGCGAGGCTGCGCCCATGGAATATGCCCTCTCACTTGTGAAGGAAGAAAAGGGCAAGGCAGTGCCATTAAAGGTAAGCGGCGCCTGGCATTGTGACCTTATGAAAGGGGCAGTCAACGAGTTCAGGGAATATATGGAGGGGATCACCTTTAAAAGGCCTTCATCGACTATTCTCTTTAATGCAACTGCAAGTGTTGAGAATGACCCGGAAAAGATAAAGGATATCATGGCCAATCAGCTGACATCCCCTGTAAGGTGGTATGATATTATCCTCCGCATGATTGAAGAAAAGGTGGATGCAATGATTGATGTTGGCCCCCAGAAACAGATGATGGGGCTGGCAGGAAGGATAGTGCCAGAGGGGAGCAATATTGCCCTCCATAGCGTTGAAGGTATCCAGGGCCTTAACGAATTTATCAGCATGAAGGAGTAGAGTTATCAATTTTTCTGCTAAACAGCTTTTAGGGTAAATTCTTGTCAACTCAAAATACAATTTTGAATTGACAAGAATAATTAAAGTATTCTCACCCATCATGTATGCCAGAGAAATAGAAAAATACATTTTACAGATTCATCTGAAATATCGGTGTATTACCATAGGGACCAAGGCAGTCAGGAAAAACGGCCCTGTGCAAGAGACTTTTTCCCGAGTTTCAATACCAAGCTCTATTTCATGGATACGGGACTATTCTTACTCACATTTTTTTATCAAAAAAAGCTATTTGTTCTTTACCACAGTACTATCGTAAAATCGAATAAATCCTACCGAAAAGAAAG
>CAYWRH010000070.1:0-20943 GCA_964460435.1 uncultured Desulfatiglans sp. | reverse complement strand
AATAAATA
Source organism: uncultured Desulfatiglans sp. (assembly GCA_964460435.1). Classification (GTDB taxonomy): domain Bacteria; phylum Desulfobacterota; class DSM-4660; order Desulfatiglandales; family HGW-15; genus JAAZBV01. Next base: position 20,935 of record CAYWRH010000070.1, on the reverse strand, counting down.
CTTTAAACCATCATTTAATAATTTATCATCTTCAATTATTAAAATCGTTTTTCCTTCTGTGCCCATATCATTATTCCTTTTCCAACTTTTTTAATTATATTCCCTTTCCAAATAACCAAGATCCTGTGTTTGCGTGGCTTTTGTTCCTATTATAATGATTCTGCTTTTTGATTTTGTCTCTTTCTGGTAGTATATCCTCCCTGAATAGGCAAAATCAACCTCAAGCACATTTATTTTGCCACCTTTGCTGAATACCTTTCTCCTGATATTAATGGTTGAGTCATCCTCATTGATCCTGTGGATAATCTCTTCCGCCTTGAGCTGCAACTCATCCGAAAGTTCAACAAAACCATCTATCGCCTTTTCAGTAAAGGTAAGGTTTTTATATAGCACCCTGAATCTTTTATCTATTATCTCCTGCTTTCTGCTCTTTTTTTTCGGTTTTTCACTCTTAAGCTTAATCTCTTCTATCTCTTTCTTAAGGGCATCAATCTCCATCTCTCTTGTTTCACGCAACTCCTTCTGCATCTTGAGACCGGATTCAAGCCTTTCAATCTCCTCTAAAAGCCCATCTATATCTGACGAAAGATTTGTCTTTTCTTTATTCAAATCTTTGATGCTGTCCGAATACACCCTCTCCTTTTCCTTTATCTTTGCAAGCTCATTTTCATACGAAGAGAGTCTTTCCGAGAGCTTTACTATTGTACCTGCCTGTTCCCTTTCTCTTTCCTCATTATATTTCAGGCTTTTCAGGATGTAAAATCTCAGCACAAACAACGCCACTGCGATAAAAATAGCAAGTATGCTGTTTGATATCCAGCTGTTACTCCTTATCCTTACCTCCGTTAAAATCACAAGTCCTTCATTCAGTATACTGTAATTTTCAGCCGCAACATCCATGTAGTTCACTGTATCACTTGAGCCATTATGCTGGTATTCTTCCTTATAGCCGCTCAGTTGGGCCGGATACAAAACACGGTTGCTCTTTGTCTTTACTATAATATCTGTATTGATCCCAAGCCTGTACAGGAATGCCTTGTCAGCCAGGTATCCACTGATATTTCTGTTTATTTCATCCCTTACAGAATACCTTCCTTCATATAATTCACTATCATTCCTGATGATTATGGCAGAGATCTTTTCATCTGCTTTTTTCTGAAGATATATTTCAAGCCCGTTAAGGGTGAATATATAGAGCACAGGAGGAAGGAAGATACATAAAAAGAGAATTTTAAAGGGGAAATTTTTCATTATCCTTAAAACCTAATATAGTAGAAATGAAGCAGGAGGTAGTACGCAGTAAACAGGAGACAGGAGGAGGAAGATCGTGTCAGCTGCAATTAGTTAATATCATATTGCTGTATTACAACTCCCTTATCCTGTCTGCTCTATTCTTACTTCTACCGATTAATTCCAGCCCCTATTTCCTGCAACACCTTTTTTGCCTCATCAGCGCCTTTAAAGCCTGGATCAAGGGTTATTGCCTTTTCCAGGTACACTCTTGCCTCAACCGGTTTATTGTTTTTAAGCAACGCCATGCCAAGATGGTAGTTAATGACAGGGTTTTCAGGCTCCTTTTCAACACTGTCCTGCAGCTCTGAAATGGCATTCAGGTAACTACCCTTCAGATAGTATATCCATCCAAGTGTATCCATTACAGAGGGGTTATCTGGCATCTGCTCCTTGGCGATCCTAGCATACTCAAGTGCCTCGTCTATATTCTCACCCTTTTCTGCAAGTTTCCATGCAAGGTTATTTGCAGCAGCCCCAAAATCCTTCTTGATTGCAAGTGCCTTTCGGTAGAACTCTTCCGCCTTCTGATTTTCTCCCTGCTGGTCATAGATAGTTCCAATGGCCATATACCCGGCCAGATAATCCGGCTTTTTTGCTATTATCTCTTCATACCTCTTTATGGCATCCATGTAATTTTTGTCTTTAAGTGAAAGCCTTGCAAGGATCTCATACGGGGGAAGCAGATTCGGGTCTGTCTCTGTTGCCTTTTCAAAATATGCCCTGGCCTCATCTGTCTTTTCCTGCTCAAGGTATAGATTGCCTCGTAAATACTCTATTATGGCAAGCAACGACTTTTTATCCCCGGCCTTTGCGCTGTAGGTGTTGCAAAGTTCTATTGCATTGTCATATCTCTTTTCTTTTGCCAGGATGCCTACAAGCATACCAAGTGCGTCCACCCTGTTTGAGTCAATTTCAAGGGTCTTTTGCAACATGCCCTTTGCCTCTTCCACCCTTTTGGTCATATTATAGAGCACACCCAGCCTCATATAGGCGCTTGCATCATCAGGTGCAAGCTCTTTTACCTTAATATAGGCCGCCTCTGCGCCCTTTGTATCCCCTTCCAGTATCTTGAGATTTCCATTGAGGGTTAGCGCCTGGATATTATCAGGCAGGATTTCAAGCACGCTATCGATCTGTTTACGGGCAAGATCCTTATCTCTTGATCTCAAATAAAAATCGGCAAGTATCAGACGCGCCTCAATCAAGCGCGGGTTAAGCTCAACCGCTTTCAGGAGACTTCCCTTTGCCTGTTCGAGATCGCCTTTGCTAATCAGGCAGAGGCCCTTTAAATAAAGGGCAGCGCTGTTTTCCGGCTGATCGCGGAGCACAAGCTCAATACGTTCAAGTGCATTGTTGAAATCCTTTTTTGCGAGATATAACCTAGCCTTTAAAAAATTGGCGCCAATGTGCCCTTTATCCTTTGCAAGTATGCTCTCGATAACCGCTTCAGCTGCATCCAGTTTTGCGAAATCAAAATGGAGGGCAGCGATATTCATCATGACATTTGTGTCATCCTTTTTAATGGCGCTTGCCTTCTGCATTGCATCAAGCGCCTTTTCATATGATTTCCTTCGTGCATAAAAGGCGCCCAGGTTTATTAACGGGGCTATATCTTCCACAGGAGCCAGCTCAACTGCCTTTAAATACTGCTTTTCCGCATCATCCAGCCTGCTTCTGCTTTCATAAAAATTGGCCAGCACATTAATCCCCTGATATTTTGACTCTACGCCCTCAACCATTGAAAGCAGCTCTTTTTCCGCCTTTTCCCATTCCCCCCTGGAGCCATAAATCCTGGATAACTCAATGTAAGATGTCTGATCCTTTGGATCCAGTTTTATGGCCCTCTGAAAGGTTTTTTCAGCGTTTTCAAGGTCATTTTTCATAATATATACCCTGCCAAGGGATACCTGTGCATTAAGGTTATCAGGTTTGAGCTCTGAGACTTTGGTAAGTGTTGATAAAGCTGAATCCAGGTTTTTCTCCTGGAGATATACCCCTGCCATAAGGCTTAATGCCTCTATATCATCAGGCATCTTAGAGAGAACAAGCTCTGCCTTTTCCTTTGCCTCCTTTGTCTGCCTTCCAAGGAGCAAAAGCTGGCCCACCTTTAACTGCGCCTGGAGGTTATCTGGATTAATGGATGCGGCCCGTGAGAATGACTGGAATGCCTCATTTCCCTCCTTCAGTTTGAGATAGACTTCACCCAGTTCATAATGTGCTGTGTCGCTTTTTGGCTCAAGCTGGATAACGTTTTTATACTCTATTACTGCCTTTTTGTACTCACCACCGGCAACATACCCCTTTGCCTTTGCCAGATGCTTTTCCATTTTATCTTCCTTGCTCCCGCATGCAGCAATCATAAGGGCAAGAATCAGGATTGAGACCAGTCTTAGATATTGTATCGGGATTATTGATTCTTTCATCTTCATTTTTATTGTCTCCTTGGAAAATATTTAATAATCCAGCTGAACTGTTGTGATATTAATGTATGTTATAAGCGGTTTTAAATATAACAAGCAAAACATCACAATGTCAAACTGATTGAATTTTAACCTTTTTTATCTACAGCCTCCATGATCAAATCATGAATCATTGGTCTATATGACTTTATCTTTGTATTTTCCCTGGTCGGATGGACACGGTTTGAAAGGAGTATAACCATTATATCCTGCTCAAGATCCATCCAGGCCGATGTGCCTGTAAATCCAAGATGCCCGATACTGTTACATGTAAAATATCTGCCCGAGCTTGACCCCTCTTTAGACGGGGTATCCCACCCCAGCGCCCATGTGCTCTCTTTTACAACATCTTGCCTGGCAAAAAAAAGCTGTACAGTCTCAGGCTTGAAAAAATCACACCTTTCAGAATAATAGTGCCCCCTTAACATATTAAACAGAATAAAGAGCTCCTCAGCGCACCCGAAAAGCCCTGCATGGCCTGAGTAACCTCCAGCAGCATAGGCGTTTTCATCATGCACCTCCCCATGAATGATCCTTTTCCGCCAGGGGCACTCCTCTGTAGCGGCAATTTCATCAGGGCTGAAAGGTGCCCTTTTTTTTACAAGAAGGGTACGATCAAGCCTTAGAGGGTGATAAATGGATTTGGCAAGGTATTCATCCATCTTCATGCCTGACGCCAGCTCAATTATCCATTCAAGCAGCATGAACCCCAGATCACTGTATTTTGTGCCTTTACCACAGGGATAGGCCAGAGGCTCAGTAATAATCCATTCCCGCAAGTGGTTTTTTCTCTCTTCTGGCGCATATTTAACGAGGCCAATATAATATGGCTTCCAGTCCTGTAAGCCTGATGAATGGCAAAGTAACAGACGTACTGTTATCCCCTTTTTTTCATCAGAAAGAGGGCATTGCAATATCTCTGCAATGGGTTGATCCAGAGAGATAACCCCTTTATCAACAAGCTTCATAACCGCTAACGTAGTTGCAAATGGCTTTGTCAGAGAGGCCAGATCAAATATGCTGTTCACCCTGACAGATGCATGCGGAGACGCTGTTGATAAGATTCCTGCTGCCTTAATAAGGATGACCTTTCCACCAAGAGCTATTAACAGAACAGCGCCGGGAAAGACATTGCTCCTTACACCCTCATTAAGCAGTGCAATAATCCCATCTTCATCCTTTTTATCCAATAGTGTCATCCAGAAATATTGATGCAAAGACCTTAATATCATCTATGATATCAGGTATCCTGCAATATTCATCAGGTTGATGCGCTACATCAAGACAGGTGCTCCATACCGCGGCATTGAGCCCTGCCTTGCGGAAAAAGGAGGCAACTGTGCCCCCGCCAATGCCCTTTATGGAGGCCTCAATGCCCTTTACCCTTTTTATGGCCCTCTTTAATGCGGTTACAACAGGCGCATTTACAGAGGTTGCCCCTGAGGCATCCTCCCTGTTTACTGTTTCAACCGTAATTTCAAGATTTAATTCTCCCTCAACCCTATCGGCTGCCCTTCTGATATACTTGAGTATTTCATCACTCTTGTAAACAGGAAGTATCCTGCAATCCAGATAAAAGACATCCTTGCCTGGTATGGTATTCACATTAGGCACATTGGCCTCGATCTTTGTAGGTTCAAAGGTAGAATATGGCGGCGAAAAGAGGTCATCCCTGAAATTATAGGCACCTTTCAATTTTTCAAGTTCAATTATAAGCCTTGCAACCCCGAATAAGGTGTTGTTTCCCCTCTCCGGGGTGCTTGCATGACATTGCCTTCCCTTAACAGTAAACTTCAGCCAGAGCATGGATTTTTCAGCAACCTCTATCATGGAGCCATCCTCTGCACCCCAGTCAGGCACCAGGATCAGATCTTCTGGCTTAAAGATATCTCTATTATGCTTTACTATATATTCGAGGCCATATCTGCTGCCTGTCTCCTCGTCAGCAGCCATAATAAGCCCCATGCTGTTATGCTTAAGACCTGATTCAAGCACTGCCTTTACAGCAAGGGTTGATGCCACTATGCCATGCTGGTTATCCTCAACGCCCCTGCCAATTATCCTGTCACCATCCACCCTAACTTTATAGGGGTCGCTACCCCATAAGGATAGATCACCGGGAGGCACTATATCCATGTGGCTCAATACCCAGACAACAGGTTTTGAGTCATCATTTCCCCACCTTGCTATTATATTTGGCCTGTAACCTCCCTGCGCCCTGCTGTCAGGCGCCCTTACCTCAAGAAGGGTATCAGGGTTCATCTCTTCAAACCTTTTTCCTATATAGTCTGCCTTTTCATGCTCCCCTGTTCCGCCATTATCCGGGCCAAGGGCCACCCTTTTGGTCAATTCTGACTGGAACAGGATTATCTCATCCTTGTATTTATCTATTGCTGTAAAAATATTTTTTTCCTTTTTCATAGGTTAACCCTCAGACTTTAAATTTTTTGATTGTTACTGACACCTGATAACTGTGTAATAAGCATCATAATACTGGTAAATAACGCCTGTAAATCTTTAAAATCAGCGCCTTGCAGGCCATTGCCAATAGTTATATTGACATCTGTTTTGTATCTCTGCTTTTTGTATTCTATCCCTGCGGGGATAAACAGGGTATCTATATTTTCATAGATATATCTGATAAGCCCCGGATGACCTTTTCCAATCTGCCCTTTATAATAGGTGCCTTCCGGAAATAATACAACCCCCTCGCCGGAAGAGAGCTTCTGAAGTAATAGGGCACAGGTTTCTCTGTTTCTTGCAGGCCGCTTTCTGTCAAGGGGAATACCTCCCAGCATGGCAATAAACCTTTTTGAAATGAAATTATCAAACAGCTCCTGTTTTGCAATATAGTAAAGAGGTCTTTTTACAGAGATAGCAATCAGTGGTATATCTTCCCACCGCTGGTGCCTTGGAAGAAGCACAAAGGCCCCTTTCTGCGGGATATTATCCGCGCCGCTGACATTCAGCCTGAAAATGGGGGAAAGTAATACCTTTGCTGCAATTCTTACTATGCCTGCAACAAAAAGATTCCTTTCCAGGATAACTGACGCGGTCATCAGATTTGAGTCGATCTTTATTCTACTGTCACACTCTTTGCTAGATTTCTGGGTTTATCAATATCCCTCTTGAGCATCAATGCACAATAATATGCCAAAAGCTGACAGGGGACAACAGTGAGTATGGGGTACAAAAAATCAAGGGTCTGAGGGATCCCTATAAAGTCATCCACCATCTCCTTCAACACCGTGTCTCCCTCAGTGCCAATGCCTATTACCGGGCCCCTTCGGCTCTTTATCTCCTGTATATTGCTTATCATCTTGTCATACATGGAGTCCCTTGGCGCTATTGCAACAGTGGGCATCTGGGGATTAATGAGCGCAATAGGCCCATGTTTCATCTCGCCTGCAGCATACCCCTCTGCGTGGATATATGAGATCTCCTTAAGTTTCAGGGCTCCTTCCATGGCAATGGGGTACTGATATTTTCTTCCCAGAAAAAGCCAGTTATTCTTGTCAAAATATTTTGCAGCAATGGCCTCTATCTGGTTTGCCTTTGAAAGGATTTCCTGTACCTGGTCAGGCAGCGCCTCCATAGCCCTGATTGCCTCCACCCCTTCTGTAAGGGATAGGCTCTGGTGCCTTCCAAGCAGGATGGCAAGAAGGGTAAGGATGGTTAACTGAGAAATAAAAATCTTTGTGGATGCAACACCTATCTCGGGGCCGGCATGATTATATATGCCTGCATCTGTCTCACGGGCAATGGAACTGTCTACCACATTGACGATCCCAAGCAGATGCGCCCCTTTTCTTCTGGCCTCCCTCATTGCCGCAAGGGTGTCAGCGGTTTCACCTGACTGGCTCATGGATATTATAAATGTATTGGGTGGAAAATTCAGTTTGCGATATCGAAATTCTGATGCGAGCTCCACCTGGACATCTATCTCTGTCAGTTTTTCAAAGACATACCTGCCAACACACCCTGAATAGTAGGATGTACCGCATGCAATAATTACAATATGTTTACATTCCTTGAGCTTGTCCCACACAGGCATGATTCCGCCAAGTTTAGGCACTCCCTCTCCCTTTTCGAGCCTGCCTCTCATGGCATTTTTTATTGTCTCAGGCTGCTCAAATATCTCCTTGAGCATATAATGAGGAAACCCGTCCAGCTCAACATCCTCTGCTGACCACTCAACGGTCTCTGCCTCTCTCTTGATAGCTGTTGCCTGAAGGGTGGATATGGACACATCGTCCTTTGTGATGGTAGCAAGTTCATTGTCATTCAGGTGAATAACATTCTTTGTATACCTCACCATTGCAGATACATCAGAGGCGGCAAAGTTGCCATCTTCACCCAGGCCGATTATGAGCGGGCTCCCCCTTCGCGCAACAACTATCTGACCGGGGATATCCTTATGCAGAACAGCAATACCGAATGTCCCCTCAATCTGTGACATGGCCTTTCGAACCGCTTCATTAAGATTCCCGTTAAAATTTTCTGCAACCAGATGGGCAATAACCTCTGTGTCTGTATCACTTCTGAAAATAACGCCCTTTTTTTCAAGTCTTTTCTTGATGGTCTGATAATTTTCAATGATCCCGTTATGAATAACAAAGATCTTTTCTTCCATATCCCTGTGGGGATGGGCATTTTTTTCAGATGGCTCGCCATGAGTAGCCCACCGGGTATGGGCAATACCTGTTGTGCCGTTGATCTCAAGCCCGTTGATCTTCTTTTCAAGCACCGCTATCTTACCAACAGCGCGGTAATAATCCATTTTCCCTGCATCCTGAACAGCTATGCCTGAAGAATCATAGCCCCTGTATTCCAGCCTTTTAAGACCCTCTATAAGAAGTGGTTTTGCCTTGCTGTTACCCACATAGCAGACTATGCCGCACATGAATCATCTCCTTCTATTATATATTGACAAGTAACGATTATCTTACCATCTGTTTACTGCTTCCAGTTAATACGCATAGCGTATGGCGCAAAGCGCATATCGTACTCAATATACTATTTTTTGCCCTATGCCCTATGCTCTATGCGCTCTGCGCTATGCCCGGTTTATAACTTCCATGCCGCCCATATATGGCCTTAACACATCAGGAACAACCACGCTGCCATCCTTCTGCTGGTAATTTTCCAGAACTGCAACAAAGGTCCTTCCAACCGCCAGGCCTGATCCGTTAAGTGTATGGACAAGCTCGGTTCCTTTTGCCCCTTTTCGTTTAAACCTGATACTGGCCCGCCTTGCCTGAAAATCCTCAAAATTGCTGCATGAGGATATCTCTTTATAGAGATTCTGTCCTGGCAGCCAGACCTCGATATCATATGTCTTTGCAGAAGAAAAACCTACATCCCCGGTACAGAGTGTTATGACCCTGTATGGAATATTCAGTCGTTTAAGCACCTCTTCGGCATTTGCGGTGAGTTTCTCAAGCTCATTATATGAATCCTCGGGCCTTGTAAACTTTACAAGCTCAACCTTGTTAAACTGGTGATTTCTTATGAGCCCCCTTGTATCTTTACCATAGGAACCGGCCTCTGACCTGAAGCACGGTGTGTATGCAGTATAATATATGGGCAGCTCTTCCTCTTTAAGTATCTCTTCCCTGTGGATGTTGGTCACAGGCACCTCAGCGGTTGGAATCAGATAATGATCCCAACCCTCTATCTTGAAAAGGTCCTCCTTGAATTTGGGAAGCTGCCCTGTGCCGGTCATGCTTTCCGCATTCACCATGAAAGGTGGCAGTATCTCTGTATAGCCATGCTCAGATGTATGCAGATCAAGCATAAAGTTGATGAGCGCCCTTTCAAGCCTTGAACCAGCGCCTCTATAAAGGGCAAACCTTGCCCCGGCAAGCTTTGCTGCCCTGTTAAAATCAAGTATGTTCAGCTTTTCGCCTATATCCCAGTGTGCCTGGGGTTCAAAATCAAATTTCGGTATATCTCCCCAGGTTCGGACAACAGGGTTATCCTTTTCATTTCGGCCAACAGGCACTGATTCATGGGGCATATTAGGTATTATCATCACCAGCTGATTCAGCTTTTCCTCTATCTCACCCAGCCCGGTTTCAAGCTCCTTTATTTTTGCTGAGACCTCTTTCATATCAGTGATAAGAGCGGATGCATCCTCCCCCCTCTTTTTCATGGAGGCAACATCTTCACTCACCTTGTTGCGCTTAAAACGGAGAGCTTCAAGCTCAGCCAGATTGTCCCTTCTTTTTGCATCAATCGCCTCAAAAACAGAGATGTCCAGGTCATTATTCCTGTTTTTGAGCATTGTCTTTACTGCATCGATATTGCTACGGATATATTTAAGATCAAGCATTTTTACCCTCTTAGTATAGTTCAGCAATTTTTAACATGAATCAATGCATATGGTCAAATGCCTTTTTTGTTAATTGCAGCTATAGAAAATACATGTTATAGATCGAATATTACTATATCGACCACTTTCAGGGTTAACTTAAAAGATATGAACAACACTAAAAAAAATAATATTTGGGATCTCCTCTGTTCAGTAAAACTTACCATCTTTTTGCTGGTTTTGCTGGCTGCAACATCAATAATAGGCACAATCATTCCCCAGGAGGGGGCTGACGGGCAGTTCATACAAAAGCTCGGCCCTGTTATGGCAAAATTAGTAATTAAGCTTGAATTGTTTGACATGTATCACTCCTTCTGGTTCAGGCTGATCATCTTCTTTCTTTCCATCAACCTGATCGCCTGCACATTAAACAAATTTCCATCCACACTGAAGGTATACAGAAAACTCCCTTCTCCTGACAGGGAAAATATCTTTTCAGATGTGAGCCCTGACAGAATAATAAAAAGCAGCAAAAGGAAAAATGATGCCTTTTTTTTAGTAAAAGGGCTTATAGAAAAGCAATGGTCAAGAACCGCAGAAAAGGATACTGAAAAGGCTGCCTATTTTTACGGTGACAAGGGCCGTCATTCCCTTTTCGGGGTATACCTTGTACACCTCAGTGTGCTGCTCATATTGCTGGGGGCAATTACAGGGTCATTATTCGGATTTAAGGGATACATAAATATTCTTGAGGGAGAATCGGTTGACTATGCCACCCTGAACGGACAGGAGAGCCATAATCATATAGAGCTTGGCTTTACTGTAACCTGTGACAAATTCTCGGTTGATTTCTATGATAATGGCATGGCAAAGGAATATAAAAGTGATATCAGGTTTTCTGTTGATGGAAAAACTGTAAAACAGGGCAATCTTCTTGTCAATCATCCCCTTACCTTTATGGGAATAACCTTTTACCAGTCAAGTTACGGATCCATTCCCGGAGATGAGGCCTCAATAACAATATCTCAAAAAGGCAATGTAGCGCCTGCCAAATTGAAAATTACACAGGGTAAACCAAACCCCCTGCCGGATAATGGTGGAGAGATAATTCTTGAGGAGATACGGGACGATTTTATGAGAATGGGGCCGGCAATAAAGGTAAAAGTAAAACCGGTGACCGGTGAAGAGGCAGAGATATGGTTATTTAAAAACTATGCGGATATAAGGCGAAGGTTTTCATCCGAGTTTGACCAGTTCCCAAAGTTTAATCCTTCCATTATTGAACCATATACCTTTTCACTGGACGGGATAGAGTCTGTTTACTATACAGGATTGCAGGTGAACAAAGACCCTGGCATACCTTTTATTTATGCCGGTTTTTTTATTATTGTTATAGGCCTGATCATGACATTTTTTACCTCCCACAGGCGCATATGGATAAAGATATATGAACATGGTGAAGGTACAAATATAATTATAGCAGGCAAGGCCAATAAAAACCCGGTAGGAATGGAAAGAGAGCTTGACAGGATTATAAAACAGTTAACTATAAAATTAGAGGGGAAGAATAACTGATTATGAGCGGCATGATTTTAAACTATATTACCTTTTTATATTTTTTCTCCTTTATGGCATACCTTCTTCTGATGATTATCGATAAGAAGGCATTCGGAAAGATTGCTACAATCATTACATCCGCAGGGTTCCTTGGCCACACGGTGGGCATTATACTCAGAGGGGTAGAATCCTACCAGATGGGTATAGGCAGGGCGCCTTTATCCAATATGTATGAGTCGCTGGTATTCTTTTCATGGGCTGTTATTCTCTTGTACCTCATAATTGAATGGCGTATAGGGAACAAAAGTATAGGTGTATTTGCCACACTGATCGCCTTTCTCATTATGGCTTATTCATCATTCTCAAACAGCGAGATACAACCCCTTCTCCCTGCCCTCAAAAGCAACTGGCTTATTGCCCATGTATTGACCTGTTTTTTTGGCTATGCTGCCTTTGCTATTTCATTTGGCATAAGCATATTATATCTCTTTAAAGGACAGGCTATTAAATCATCGGGTACTGTTTTTTCAAGGCTGGTTCCTGATCATGATGTCCTTGAAGAACTCAGTTATCAGATGGTTATTATCGGTTTTATCATGCTCACCCTGGGGATTATCACCGGGGCTGTATGGGCCAATTCCGCATGGGGTACCTACTGGAGCTGGGACCCCAAAGAGACATGGTCCCTTATCACCTGGTTTGTATATGCTGCCATGCTTCACTCGCGCCTTGTTACAGGCTGGCGCGGTAAAAAACTTGCTCTATTTTCTATCATTGGTTTCTGCTGCGTGATCTTTACATACCTTGGTGTGAACCTGCTGCTTTCAGGGCTTCACAGCTACGGCTCTTCATAGGTGATGACAGATAGCCTTACATATATCACCTCTGCATTTCTCCTGGGTCTGAGCGGCTTGATCCCGGGCCCCTTATTGACCCTTGTGATAGCTGAAACCCTCAAACAAGGCACAAAGGAGGGGATCAAGGTTGCTGTATCTCCGCTCATTACTGACCTGCCCATAATACTTGCTACCATCCTTGTCATGTCAAGGATCGCAAATATTGATTACCTGCTTGGTATCATTGCCTTTGGGGGGAGCATCTTCCTCATATATCTTGCATTTGAAAGCATCTCCTTCAAGGGTATTAACCATGATGTCACAGGTCAATCAAATGTCATCAAAAAGGGTATCATTGCCAATCTTCTTAATCCAAGCCCATATGTATTCTGGTTTACAATAGGCGCACCAACCATAATAAAGGCCGCCCATGAAAGTCTTGTATTTGCAGTGCTTTTTATTTTAGTATTTTACTCTGTCCTGATCGGCTCAAAGGTGGTTATTGCTGCAATCACAGGCAAATCAAGACATGTGCTGAACAGTATATTTTATCTTTACCTGATAAAAGGTTTAGGGGTTGTATTATTTATCTTCGCCATCTATTTTATTGGAACCGGGTTGAAATATTTCAAGGTCATCTGATCACAATTTCATAATGTTTCCCATAATCCCCAAAACTCCGGAAATGATTTTGCAACACAGTTTTCATTCTTTATTGTTACGCCAGGTATTTTCAGGCCAGCCATAGCAAAACTCATGGCCAGACGATGGTCATTATGCGGATCAATTTCTGCCCCATGGAGTTTTTCTCCTCCATAAATTACTAGGCCATCCTCCTTTTCCTCAACCCTGCCCCCCATGCGCCTTAATTCCTTTGCTGTATCAGCTATCCTGTCACTCTCTTTGTGTCTCAGATGTCCAACATTGGTGATAATCGTTTTTCCTGCTGCAAAGAGCGCCACAACCGCCAGGGTAGGTACCATGTCTGGCATAGCGCCCATATCAACATTAACTCCTTTGATCGGGGCACCGGTGACTGTCACTGAATTATCATCCCGCATAATGCAGCAACCCATCTTCTCAAAAATATTCAAGAGCCCTATATCACCCTGCCGTGTTTTAAATGGGTGTATATTCTCCGTTTTAACCCTGCCACCTGTTATGGCCGCAGCACCCCAGAAATATGAGGCAGAAGATGCATCTCCATCTATCACAAACTCTCTTGCCCTGTATAATTGTCCGGCAGGCACATGAAATACCTGATAATCTTCATGTTCTGCACTTACCCCAAAGGCATTCATAACATCCAGTGTAAGATCAATATAAGGTTTTGAAACCAGTTCTCCATCAATCTCTATTGTTAAATCAGACCCTGCATACGGCCCTGAAAAAAGCAAGGATGAGATGTATTGACTGCTGATATCCCCAGGAACCTTTACCCTGCCCCCTTTTATCCCCGATGCATTTATTAAAACCGGCGGATATCCCTCCTTTTCCAGATAACCAGCATCAACGCCAAGAGACCTGAGTGCATTGACCAGATAGGCCACCGGCCTTTCCTTCATCCTCTCACTTCCAGTAAAAACATATTTCCCCCTGGCCAGGGCTGCGATAGATAAAAGGAGCCTATAGGATGTGCCTGAATTGCCCAGGTCAATTTCCTGTTTATCAGCAAAAAGTTTAAATATTCCACTGTTACCCTGTACCTCAGCAATATCATCTTTAAACGTTATATTTATTCCCAGCCTTTGGAGCGTACTCGCAGTGTAAAGGGTGTCCTCACATGATAAAAATGATTTCAGGGTGCTATTTCCATCTGCGAGTCCGGCAGCTATAAGTGCCCGGTGTGTAAGACTTTTTGAACCCGGGATATGGACTGTGCTGTTTATGATATTTTTTTGTCTTATTATTTTCATCTGATTTTATTTTTATATCGTGTTAGATACGGGATTTATTTCCAATACTGTTGAGTTAAGGAATTGTAAAAACTCCCCTCCACTTTGCGGGAGGGGCTGGGGGAGGGGGAAACCTTGATAAATAAACAGAGCATATTTTACTGCCTATTTTTCCACCCTCACCCGACCTCTCCCATCAAGGGAGAGGTGCTTCAGCTGAGTCTTAATTCAACAACATTGGGCTTTATTCCCAACCTTTTTTCTGTGGCATATAGTCCTCCTTCGTCAAAGACTGCGGCGGAATAAGAATGCCATCCTATTTTTCAGGAATTGTAAAGATATTCCTCAACCACATTTTTCATTACATCCACAGGGGCATCTTTACCTGTCCACAATCTGAACTGAAGAGCCCCCTGATATATAAACATGTTAATCCCTTCAACTATCCTACACCCCTTGCTTTTGGCAAAATGGAGAAGTCTGGTTGTTTTAGGGTTATAGATTATATCCATTACTGTCATGCCCGGTCTAAATACATTTTCAGGAACAGGGCAACGATCAATGTCTGGTGACATGCCGACAGGGGTGGTATTAATGAGGATATCAGCTTTTACATCAATAAGCTGCTCCATCTGTATGAACCCTGCATCAAGCGTCCTGCTTAATTCCCTGCCCCTCTCAATTGACCTGTTGGCTATTATCAGGTTTACATTATTTTTTTTCAGTATAAACCCGATTGCCCTTGCAGCGCCCCCTGCCCCAACAATGATGCATGTTTTTCCATTTACGGGAACTACCTCTTCAAGGGCCTTTAATGCGCCTGATGCATCGGTGTTATACCCGATTAATCTGCTATTCTTATTTACCACAGTATTAACAGCGCCTATCTCTTTTGCAAGGGGATCAATCTCATCCAGAAAAGGCATGACAGTTGATTTAAAGGGTATTGTTACACTCATACCCTTTATGCCCAGGCTGCGCATACCCTTTAAAGCGCATTCAATATCATCTGACGCAAATGCAAGATAGACTGCATTTATACCTTTATGTGAGAAGGCTGCATTATGCATTATCGGACCAAGGGAATGCTTTATTGGGTTTCCTATTACCCCGTACAGTTCTGTGTATTGATTTATCATTAATATCAACCTTTAAAATACTTAATCAACTTTTTCATTTCCCCTACCGGAATCTGTCCTAAAGCAGACTCTTCCCCTGCCTCAAGGGAAGCAAATGTTAAATATCCTCCCATAAGAATGCTGAATACCCTGCTCATTCGTCCTGGATGCCCCATACAAAATGCAATTATATCTATCTTTCTTTTTTTTGCTTCTGAGACCAGTTCCAGCATCCTAAGATTATCTTCCATGCTGTTAGCCATGGTCACTATCTTAACTATATCACCGCCTGCCTTTACACTCTCGTTAAGGAGAACCAATAGATCATCCTTTGCCGGTGTATGATCCACAAGATGTGTAGATATAATTACCCTGCTGTTTTTCTTATTACTAATAATATTATTGCGCAACCTGTCAGACATACTCAATTCCACGTCAATATACGCGGCATTCTCATGTGCGGCATTGATAAGATATTCGGCAACCTTTGAGGGATTATCACCCCCCTTCCCGCCCTCATTCTTTGAGCGGTATGTAACGATAACCGGTTTTTCTGCCACTGATATCATCTCATGCAGATCAAAGGAATCCATGAGATCAAGCCGAAGTTCAAGCACATCAGCATGCTCTTCAGCCTCAGATATCTTTTTCAGGGCCATTGAGGTATCTTTTGCTATTACTGGTATACAGAGCAATTAATCATTCCTTTTTAAGTTTAATTTACTCTTACCTCTTTATAGCAGCCCATAAACCTTAAACTTGAGGTTACCTTCTTGATCTGTTCCATGGAAGCAATCACCTTTTCATCCTTGTTTGAACCTATAAAATCCAGGAAAAAGGTGTAATTGCCTGCCCCGCTCTGGATAGAGCCTATACGGGTCAGGTTGATATCATGTTTGGCAAATATCTCAAGCACATTAAAGAGGGTGCCAGCACGGTGTGCAGTTGAAAAAAGTATCGAGCATTTGTCGCCTGCTAAAGTGTTTTCCTTTGCTGAGAGGATAAGAAACCTTGTCATGTTCCTCTCAAAATCATCTATATCCTCTTTGATGATTTCCAGGTCATATATCTCAGCCGCCAGTTTACTTGCTATAACAGCAGATGATTTTGGTGTCTCCTCTGCAAGCATCTTTGCTGCGCCTGCAGAATCATAATACTGGATGCCATCAAGATGATTCCTCTCAAGAAATTTACGGCACTGCGAAAGGGCCTGGGAACTTGAGTATACCGTTCTGATATCACGATGGTCAGTCCCTGGTAGTGTCATAAGGCACAGATAAACCGGCAGCTCCACAGCCCCTACAACAAAAAGGCCTGCATTAACCAGCAGCTCATTCACCTCGCCAACAACGCCGCCCAGGGTATTTTCAACCGCCACTATGCCATAATCAAACAGCCCTTTTTTTATACCTTCAAAAACCGCTGAATAATCAATACATGGCACAGAGACCCATTCACTGTTCCATGCCCTTAAGGCCACCTCACCATAGGCCCCGTGCTCACCCTGAAACCCTGTCAGCCTGTAATCCCTCTGCTGCAGGGCCTTGCTCTCCTTTATTATCTCTGTATAAACCTTTTCAACAAACTCGGCGTTTATAAGCCCTGTTGAATTCAGCCTGATCCTGTCAATGATCTCCTTTTCCCTCTCTTTATCTTCAATGCTGGTCTTTAATTTTTTAGCCATCAGGGCCAGCTCCATGCGGTAATTCAGTATCCTTAAAATCCTTGAGTCGAGAAGATCTATCTTTTTTCTTATATCTTTTAGTTCCATTATTTGCCCCATATCACATATTATTTATATCATTCATGCAACCCTGTAATTTTCTGACCTTCTTCATCATGCTCATAAACATTGGAGGCGAAAGGCTCTGATCGCCGTCACAGAGCGCCTCAGCAGGGTTGCGGTGCACCTCAACCATTATGCCGTCTGCCCCGGCAGCAACGGATGCCAGACACATACGCTCAACAAGGCTTAACCTCCCTGTACCATGTGAAGGATCCACAATAACAGGCAGGTGTGAAACCTCCTTTATTGAAGGCACAATCGCAAGGTCAAGGGTGTTTCTTGTATATGACTCGAATGTCCTTATACCCCTTTCACACAGGATCACATTCGGGTTCCCTTCTGCAAGCACATATTCAGCGCAACTAAGCCATTCACTTAGGGTAGAAAACATGCCCCTTTTAAGGAGTACAGGTTTACCAGCCTTTCCAACCTCCTTTAAAAGTGAAAAGTTCTGCATGTTCCTAGTCCCAACCTGGAGTATATCCACATACTCGCACACCCATGATACATCGCGCGGATCAAGCACCTCGGTTACAACAGGGAGCCCTGATTCTTTACCTGCCTTTTCAAGTATCTGAAGGCCTTTGATCCCCAACCCCTGGAAGGCGTATGGAGATGTCCTGGGCTTGAATGCCCCGCCCCTCAATATATCAGCGCCGGCCTCCTTTACCCTGATTGCAGTCTCAACTGCCTGCTCCTCACTTTCAATGCTGCATGGCCCGGCAATAACAGTGAAACCCTGGCCGATCGTTACATCCCTGACCTTGATGAGGGTTCTTGCCTGATCCTTTCCCTTTAATGTAGTAAGTTTTAGATTTTTCATTTTTATTTTCCCTTTTTTATAAATCGGGCAAATAACCGCGTGGATAAGAGCCCAGTATTTTTAGAAACACACAGTGTTTTTCCATTTCATGCAGGGCATGATCTATCTTTTTGTCATCCCTGTGGCCTTCAATATCCACAAAAAAAAGGTATTCCCATTTTAAGGTCTTTGCTGGTCTTGATTCTATCCTGGTCATATTCACGGCCATTTCAGCAAGCACAGAAAGACATTTATAAAGCGTGCCTGGCCTATGATGAAGGAAAAAGAGTATTGATGTCTTATCATCTCCTGTTAAAGCAGGGGTATCTTTTCCTATCACAAAGAACCTGGTGATATTATTTTTATCATCCTCTATCCCTTCACAAAGGATATTTAGATTATATCTTTCAGCAGCAAAACTGCTCCCCACTGCTGCTGCGCATGGCTCATCTTTAACCATTTTTGCAGCAAGCGCTGTGCTTGCCACTTCAGTCACCCGGATACCCGGCAGATTCAACCTCAGCCATGTTCTGCACTGGGCAATAGCCTGCTGATGTGAATAGATGTTGCTGATATCATTAATCCCTTTTTCTCTGCTTATAAGATTCTGCCTGATCCGCATGTAGTATTCAGCACAGATATTGACATCATATTTATTTAAAAGATCCTGTGTAATGTTTACTGTGCCTTCAATAGAGTTTTCAATAGGCACAACTCCCTGTTCACACTCACCGTTCACCACCATTTGAAAGACATCTTCAATGGTTTCTGCCTCTTTCAGAAACGTACTGCTGCCATAGAGCATTGTTGCTGCCTGATGGGTAAATGTCGCCTCAGGGCCAAGAAAACATACATATGCTGGTTCACTCTTTTCCATTTTGCTGATTTATATCCTGTAATTTCCTGAAGTTTGTTGTGATCATGCTGCGGAGCAAATGATCCGCCAGTGTTATCCTGACCATTGCCTCCATAACAGGGATAACCCTTGGAATAGCTGTTACATCAAATCTTCCCGCGGTTTTTATTTTTGTCTGGTCTCCATTCTTATCAATAGTATCCTGCTCCAGAGCTATTGATGGAATGGGTTTCACTGCTGCCCTGAGGATTATATCATCTCCGTTTGAAATCCCTGCGAGTATCCCGCCGGCATTGTTTGAACTGAAGCCACCCGGGGTAATAGCGTCATTGTTTTGAGACCCCTTGAGCCTTGCTGCCTCAAATCCTGCCCCTATTTCAATGCCCTTTACTGCCCCTATGGACATAATGGCCTTTGCAAGGTCAGCGGAGAGTTTATCAAATACCGGTTCGCCTAAGCCTGGTGGGCACCCTTTTACCAGCACCTCCACTATTCCGCCAAGAGAATCGCCATTCGCCTTTGCCTCAGAAAGGGCATTCTCCATTTCTTTATATCTTTTCATGTCCGGGCAGCATAAGGGGTTATTGGCAATAACTGAAAGATCCTTTGTATCTATGCCTATGCCGCCCAGCTCAACAGTATAGGCAGTCACAACTATGCCTGCCTGTAAGAGGATCTTGCCGGCAATTACACCTGCCGCTACCCTTGCAGCCGTCTCCCTTGCCGAATACCTGCCTGCCCCTCTGTAATCATAATGGCGATATTTCTTATAATAGGTATAATCGCCATGCCCGGGTCTGAAAAGGTCTTTCATGTAATCATATGATTTGGCTTTTGCATCGCTGTTTTTTATAAAAAGGGCAATGGGCGCACCGGTTGTAACCTCTTCAAATACTCCGGAGAGGATCTCCACATCGTCTGCTTCTTTTCTGGGTGTATCAAACTCACCTGATCCGGGTCTTCTCCTCGCCATCTCATAATTAAAATCCTCTTTTTTCAGCATGATACAAGGAGGGCAACCGTCTACAACCACACCTATCCCTTTACCATGAGATTCCCCAAAGGTTGTGATCCTGAATATCTCCCCAAATGAATTACCTGCCATTTTTCTACTGTCTACTCCCTTCCGGCTTCTGCCTTTTGTCTTCTGTTTTAAGCCTTTCAATTACCATATCTGCTGCATCATTGATATTCATTTTACTCGTATCAATCTTCAGATTACAGGCCTTCATGTAAAGGGGCCTTCTCTTTTCCATAACCCCGAAGGTTTCATCAACCGGGTCATTACCGGTCAGCGAGGGGCGGCTTTCCGGTGAGGTATCATCTCCTTTAAGCCGCTTTTTCAAGGTATCAATGTCTGCATCCAGCCAGACTATAAATCCATTAGACTTCAGATTTTCCATATTACTCTCTATGGTTACAGAACCTCCACCTGTTGCAATAATAAGGTTATCTTCTGTTGATATCTCTTCAATAACCGCTTTTTCCATATCACGGAAATATTGCCAGCCCGATTTATTCACCATTTCACTGATGCTGCTGCCTGATCTTTTGATAATCAGGTCATCCGTATCCACAAATCTCCTGCCAAGTTTATGAGCTATAAGCCTCCCGATAGATGTCTTGCCAGAACAGCGGTATCCGATAAGAACAACATTCATATTCCCATACCTCAAAAAAAAGGCCGTGAGTTTTTTTACCCACGGCCTTTAAATCAAAAAAACAGAAATACTAAACCATGGGCAGACCTCTTGTGCCAAAAAAAGAAAAAAAGAAAACCTGCCATGTATCTCTCTGTTTCATAGTGTATTAACTCGCTAAAAATAAATTATTGAAATTATATGGGAACTTGCTTTTTATTGTCAAGGCTAAAAATAGCTTGACAAATATTTACCTGACTAATATTTTACAAACCCATGTGCAGGGAACTTTTAAATATCATGAACATTAACTGGTGGTGGCGCACCTCTTATGGTAAGGAGTGCCTGCCAGTATAATTTTTTTAATAACCGGGGGCATT
>CAYWRH010000069.1:2170-21014 GCA_964460435.1 uncultured Desulfatiglans sp. | reverse complement strand
TTAAATACAAAGTACTTATCAAATGTTTTCGATTATCAAAGATAAATAAAAAAAGCATACTAAGGGAGTATGCAGAAGCATTCATTATTGCAATACTGCTGGCCTTTTTTATCCGCACCTTTATAGTCCAGGCATTTAAAATACCGTCAGGATCAATGAAATCAACACTTCTGGTTGGTGATCATCTCCTCGTCAATAAATTTACATATGGCATTAAATTGCCATTCATTGATAAGTATATTATTGAGCTTAACAAGCCTGAAAGAGGAGATGTGGTTGTTTTCAAATATCCTGAAGATGAAAATATAGATTTTATAAAAAGGGTTATTGGGATTGAGGGAGACACAATTGAAATTATAGATGATCAATTATACTTGAATAATAAGAAGGTAATTGCAAGACCAGTGGGAAAATATAGCGATGAAGAGATGCCCTACGCAGAGGTATATGAGGAGACCATAGATAACAAAAAACATAAAATCCTGAACCAGTATGATGCACACGAAAATTTCGGACCTGTAAAAGTACCTGAAAACTCCATTTTTGTCATGGGTGATAATAGAGATAACAGCCATGACAGTCGAAAGTGGGGCAATACCAATTTCGTCAGACTGGAAAAGATAAAGGGAAAGGCCCTTATAATATACTGGTCATGGCCCCACTGGAACCGTTTTTTCAATATTATCAAATAAATATATAAATCTCTCCTGATCATGGATCATATCAGGCATGCCTTATACTATTTATACACCTCCTGAATCCAGACTGTCTATTTTTTATGCCATATGGTGTTTTTATATTTGTAATAGGCCTAAAATTATTATATTTTAGAATCTTTTCTTTTTGAAAGAAATTAATCCATTTAAGGGAGAATTATATGAGCTCAAAAAAAATGACAATTGAAGGTAATGAGGCCGCAGCATATGTAGCATATGCTATGAGTGATGTTGCAGCGATTTATCCGATAACGCCATCAAGCACAATGGGTGAATATTGTGATGAATGGGCCGCTAATGGCAGAAAGAATATTTTTGACCAGGTACTTAATGTAGTAGAAATGCAGTCTGAGGCAGGGGCTGCAGGCGCTGTTCATGGCGCCCTTGCGGCAGGAAGCCTTTCAACAACCTTTACAGCCTCACAGGGGCTCCTTTTAATGATCCCCAATATGTATAAAATTGCAGGTGAATTGATGCCGGCGGTCTTTCATGTCTCTGCAAGGGCAATCTCATCCCATGCCCTCTCCATCTTCGGGGACCACTCCGATATTAATTCAGTCAAACAGACAGGTTTCAGTCTTCTTGCATCAGCATCGGTACAGGAGATCATGGACCTTGCGCTTGTGGCCCATCTCGCCAGCATAAGGGCAAGCCTGCCTTTTGTTCATTTCTTTGACGGTTTCAGGACATCAATGGAAATACAGAAGATAGAGATGATAGATTATGCTGATATGGCAAAGCTGGTTGACTATGAGGCTATTTTAGATTTCAAAAGCAGGTGTCTGAACCCTGAGTATCCTCAGATGCGCGGCACAGCACAGAACCCGGATATCTTTTTCCAGAACAGGGAAGCTGCCAGTCCATATTATAAATTAATTCCCCATATTGTGCAGGAAGAGATGAATAAGGTATCAAAACTGACAGGGCGCAAATATAACCTCTTTGATTATGTAGGGGACCCGGAAGCGGAAAGGGTGATTATTTCAATGGCATCCAGCTGTGATGTTATCGAGGAGACGGTCAACTACCTTAACAGGGCAGGAGAAAAGGTGGGGCTTATAAAGGTCAGGTTATACAGCCCCTTTTCAAGGGAACACTTTTTCAGGGCAATGCCTGCGACTGCTTCACGCATTGCAGTGCTTGACAGGCTAAAGGTCCCGGGAAGCCTTGGTGAACCTCTATATCAGGATGTATGCACGGTCTATCAGGAAACCAGTAACAGGCCTCTTATTGTTGGAGGAAGATATGGCCTTGGCAGCAAGGATTTCACGCCTGCAATGGCAAAGGCTGTCTTTGATAATCTGCGATCAAGCATACCCAAAAATCATTTCACGGTCGGCATCAATGATGATGTAAGCCATTCATCGCTTGAAGTGGGCCCCGCTATTGATACATCACGCAAAGGTACCATACGCTGCAAGTTCTGGGGGCTGGGCGCAGACGGCACAGTAGGCGCCAACAAGAATGCAATAAAGATTATAGGTGAAAACACTGATATGTATGCCCAGGCATATTTTGCATACGATGCAAAAAAGTCAGGCGGAAGCACGGTTTCACACTTAAGATTCTCGCCTGAACCCATACAGTCGGCATATCTTTTGACACAGGCAGAGTTCATAGCATGTCATAATCCTTCTTATGTGGATCAGTTTGATCTTCTTGACGGCATAACGGAAGGGGGCTCATTTCTTCTGAATTCACCCTGGACGCTCAAGGAGATGGAAGAACGGCTTCCTGATCGTCTGAAAAGGATAATCGCTTCAAAAAAAATCAATTTTTACAATATGGATGCAGTTAAAATTGCTGAAGATGTGGGTCTGGGGGGCAGGATCAACATGATCATGCAGGCTGCCTTCTTCAAGATAGCCAATGTCATACCGCCTGAGGAAGCCCTTGGACTCATGAAGGATGCCATAAAAAAGACCTACGGCAAAAAGGGTGAAAAGGTTGTAAAGATGAATATTGATGCGGTTGATAAATCCCTTGGTTTCTTGGAGAAGATCAACTACCCGGAGTCATGGAAAAATGCAGGCCATGAAGAATACATGAAACAGGCTGATGATGAGTCCGGATTTGTTACAGATGTAATGAAGCCCATGCTCGCACTTAAAGGCGATGAGCTTCCTGTAAGCGCATTAAGCCCTGACGGGATATTCCCGACCGGTACAGCAAAATATGAGAAGAGAGGGATAGCCATTAATGTACCTGAATGGATACCCGAAAATTGTATCCAGTGCAATCAGTGCGCTTTTGTTTGTCCTCATGCGGTTATCAGGCCGGTGCTTGCTGATACTGATGACCTGAAAGATGCACCGGAAGGATTTGTTACCATAGATGCAACAGGCAAAGAGCTGGATGGACTCAAGTACCGCATACAGATAAGCCCCCTTGACTGTACAGGCTGTGGTAATTGCGCCCAGGTATGCCCTGCAAAGAATAAGGCTCTTGTAATGAAGCATCTCAACACACAGAAAGAGATACAGATCAGAAATCACCTTTTTGCGACCACACTGCCTGCAAGAGAAAACCTTATGCCGGCAAATACTGTAAAAGGCAGCCAGTTCAGAAGGCCCCTCTTTGAATTTTCCGGGGCATGTGCAGGTTGTGGTGAGACACCCTATATAAAGGTTATTACTCAGCTCTTTGGCGACAGAATGATAGTCGCAAATGCAACCGGATGCTCATCCATTTATGGAGGATCAGCACCGAGCTGCCCCTATACTGTAAATGACGAGGGGCATGGACCTGCATGGGCAAGTTCCCTTTTTGAGGACAGTGCGGAATATGGCTTTGGCATGGAGCTTTCAGTAAGCCAGAAAAGGAGCAGGCTTTCTGACCTTATTAAAAAGGCAATGGAAGCAAACATCTCTGATAACCTGAAAAATGCCTGTAAGGGCTGGCTTGACAATATGAATGACGGTGAAAAATCAAGGGAGTATGGTTTAAAATTAATCGAAAATATTGAGATAGAAATGACAGCAGGCAAAGAATATAATCCTGTGCTTGTGGACATCCTTAATATGTCAGACTACCTTACAAAAAAATCGATCTGGATATTCGGCGGTGACGGCTGGGCCTATGACATCGGTTATGGCGGTCTCGACCATGTGATTGCAATGGCTCACGATGTAAATATCCTTGTCCTGGATACAGAGCTTTATTCCAATACGGGCGGGCAGTCATCAAAATCAACGCCGACCGGGGCTGTAGCAAAATTTGCAGCCGGTGGGAAGCCCACCAGGAAGAAGGACCTTGGCAGGATGGCAATGACCTATGGTTATGTATATGTCGCCTCTGTAGCAATGGGAGCGAACAAAAACCAGTTTTTGAAGGCGATTATAGAAGCGGAATCATATCCGGGTGCTTCACTTGTTATTGCCTATTCACCCTGTATAAACCATGGCATTAATATGGGTATGAGCCAGGAAGAGGAGAAAAGAGCTGTTGAATGCGGCTACTGGCCGTTATACCGCTATAATCCGCTTCTCGCTGAAGAGGGGAAAAACCCCTTTATCCTTGATTCCAAAGAACCAACCGGCAGTCTAAAGGATTTCCTCATGAGTGAGGTGAGATATTCAAGCCTTACGAGGACCTTCCCTCAAAATGCAGAGAAGCTCTTTGCCGAAGCGGAAAAGGATATTAAGGAGAGATACAGGTTATATAAAAAGATGGCTGAGGAATAATTTTTATTTTTTCTCAAACATTTATAATTGACAACTTGAAGGATAATTGGTAGGAGATACCCTTCATTTGATTGCGCCCGTAGCTCAGCTGGATAGAGCGCCGGGCTTCGAACCCGTAGGCCGCAGGTTCGAATCCTGCCGGGCGCGCTTGGCTTCAAAATTAATGGGCCTGTAGCTCAGTTGGTAGAGCAGTTGACTCTTAATCAATTGGTCGAGTGTTCGAGTCACTCCAGGCCCACCAGAATATAAAGGGTTTCAGATCTTCTGAAACCCTTTCTTATTTGGTCCCCAAAGGAGGCATGATGAAAACCTGGCTAATAAACTCACGGCATATCCTCATGTTGATTCTCTGTATCCTTCTCACACTGGTTTTCCCTTATACCGGTAAATCAGAAGAGGTTAATTTTTATCCCGGGGAAAAGATGACCTTTGAGGTAAGATGGTCATTCATTGTCGCTGCTCTGACCACACTTGAGGTAATGCCATACGAGGATCTGAATGGCACCCCTGCCCTTCATTTTGTTTATACAGCAAAGACAAGCCCGTTTGTTGATAACTTTTACAGGGTGCGTGACAGGATCGAGGCATGGACAGATGCTGATCTGTCCCGTTCCCTCCTGTATAAAAAAATACATGAAAAAAAAACCATAAAAGAGACAACAGTGCAGTTTGACTGGAACAAGCTTGAGGCCAGGCAGATAAAGAATGGAAATATAACCGATACTGTTACAATTGAAAATAACACCTTTGACCCCCTTTCAGTATTCTATGCATTCAGGATCGGAAGGCCTGATGAACAAAACTGCATTAAAATCAACCTTACGGATGGTAAAAAGGTGATCAGGGCAAATGCCAAACTGCTTCAGAAGCAGAGGATTACCATTGCAGAAAAGAGTTATGACACAATACTTGTTGAACCCGAAATAGAGGGAATAAGCGGCGTATTCCAGAAAACAAAAAATTCCACGATGCAGATATGGGTTACAGATGATGATAAAAGGATACCGGTAAGGATAAAAAGCAGGGTAACTGTCGGGAGTTTTATTGCAGACCTTGTCTCATATTCACCAGGCGAGAAAACCTCCGGGCCAAATAAACAGGGGGAGTAAAAATACCAGACAGGGCTGATTCTTCGGGCTTATAAAATATATTTTAGATGCAAAAAAGAGCACCCGGCCCTTTTATAAAGACTACTTTTCAGGTTTAGGCTTATCTCTTTTTTTTTGACAGACCTTATCTTTTCTTACAATCGCACAAAGCTTTGGGTTTTCATAATCCTTGCAGTTTGAGTGATTATACAGGGGACATTCAGGGTATTTTTGAGACATTTAAAAAACCTTACCTTTCAGCAGCATCATTTTGTCCTGTACCATTTACTCTTCCACGTAAGACCCCTGAACATTTAAAAACCACTACCCTTCGTGCATCAAGCGTCAAATCCTCTCCTGTGGAAGGGTTTCTTCCACGCCTGTCTTTTTTTTCCTTAACACAGAACTTGCCGAACCCGGAAATAAGCACATCCTCCTTGTTTTCAAGTTTGCTCTTTATTTTATCTAGGAGGGTCTCTATGATAGAGGTTGCCTTGCTTTTGGGGATATCAAGATTTTCATACAATGAATTTACCAGATCATCTTTTGTAAGTGTCATTGATCACTACTCCTGTGAGAAATAATGTTTAACAATGTTGCGGCATTCCGTTTTGAGGGTAAAAAATATAGCCAAATCGGTAATTTGTCAAGGAATAGATTGATTGCCAGCCATTTAATTGGGGCACTGAAACCAAAGAGCCTAAGTTTAATTAAAAAAAATATTTTTATTGTCAAAACAGGAATAACCGGCTATCTTACCCGCTTCCAGAAATACATCTCCATGAAAAACCGGGTGGAATATTTCCATGATAACAGGGATGAATTATTATCAGACCGCTATTGTTATTTGAAATGCTATCATATATGAAGCGCTTCTAATGTTATATTAAAAGGAATTTCAAGATGACAGAAAACACTGAAATCACTATCTTAAAAAGGATAATTAATGAGCAGGGAAAAGAGATTGCTGACCTCAGGAGTGAAAATATACGTTTAAAAAACAATGAGGAGCAATACAGCCATCTATTTGACAATACACCTGCTGCAATTACCCTTGCTACTATAAAAGGCAGACTCCTGACCGCTAATCAGACCATGACAAAAATGACAGGGTATACACTTGAGGAGCTGAAAGATCTCAACATGCAGGACCTCTATGAAAATCCCGGTGACAGGAAAATCATAATAGAGGCCCTAAAAAGGGAGGGTTCCCTGATAAACACCCCCATGAGGCTTAAAAGAAAAGATGGTTCAATTTATAATGCCCTGCTTACCCTCTCAAGGATACATCAGACAGGAAAGGATGACATGCTCCAGTCCATATGCCTTGATGTTTCAGAGCTTGATAAAATGGAGAATGAAAAAAAGATACTTCAGGAAAGGCTGGAACAGGCGAGAAAACTTGACTCCATTGCAGTGCTGGCTGGCGGTGTGGCCCATCAGTTTAACAATGCACTTGCCGCTATTATTGGGAATATTGAACTCCTGGAAATGACGGCAAAACCTGTAGATACATATGCACGATACATAAAACCGGTAAAGGAGACCGCATACCGTATGGCAGACCTTACTGATCAGCTTCTTGATTATGCAAGGGGGACAGATTTTAAACCAAAAAAAATCTCTGTAATCGATCTTCTAAAAGAGACCCTGCCACTTTTAAAGCAGAGCATTAGACCAGGCATCATAATCCATACTGACCTGCCAGAAAAACTGCCCTCTATAGAAGGGGATTATTCAAAGCTACAGATGGCCCTATCTGCAATCCTTTCCAATTCCTCTGAGGCTATATCAGAGGCCGGCAATATCTGGATCAAAGCAAGGGAAATCAAATTTACCGCACAGGATATTAAAAAGATACCTGATATTGAGGAGGGTAACTATATAGAACTCTCCATTAAGGATGATGGAAAGGGCATGGACAAAAAAACAAGCAGCAGGATCTTTGAACCCTTCTTTTCGACCAAATTTTATGGGAGCGGGCTCGGTATGTCTGCCGTATATGGCATTATAAAAAAACATGAGGGGACAATTATAGTTGAATCGGCAGTAAACAGGGGCACCTGTATAAAGATATATTTAAGGCCTTTAGAAAAGGAAGCCATAACTAAAGGCGTGTCAAATAGCCCTCTTTCAAAGGGCACAGGGAATGTGCTTCTTGTGGAAGATGAGCAGACTGTCATGGATGTGAACCAGGCAATACTTGAAAAACTGGGGTTTACCGTATTAAAGGCAAAAACAGGGCAGGAGGCAATCGATATAGCCGAATCGTTTAAGGGAGATATTGATCTCACACTGCTGGATGTGCTGCTGCCTGATATGGATGGCATAACAGTATACTTGCGGCTTGCTGAAAAAAGGCCGGGCATAAGGGTTATAGTATGCAGCGGATTTTCCGCTGACGGCCCTGCCCAGAGTATTATAGATGCAGGGGCAAGAGGATTTATACAGAAGCCCTTCTCATTCAAGGTGCTGGCTGAAAAGATAAGGGAGGTATTAAAAAACTGAACCAGTTTGCAAAAGGGTATCAGAGAGTGATATGAACTCATCAAGGCTCACTGTTTCAGCCCTTCTTAAAGGGTCAATCCCGCATTTATCGAGTGCCCATGCAATCTGGTCATTACTAAAACGGTCATTTATTACCCTGAGAGAGTTCTTAATGGTCTTTCTTCTCTGTGCAAATGCCCCTCTTACAACAAGCTCAAACACC
Organism: uncultured Desulfatiglans sp.; assembly: GCA_964460435.1. Classification (GTDB taxonomy): domain Bacteria; phylum Desulfobacterota; class DSM-4660; order Desulfatiglandales; family HGW-15; genus JAAZBV01. The sequence goes on along the minus strand of CAYWRH010000069.1, from coordinate 12,817 downwards.
CTGTTATCCTTTGCCCTTAAAGGATGAGGCCTTTCAAGGTCTACTGAAATCACCATAGAGCCCACCTTTGGCCTTGGTGAAAAGGCCTCCTTTTCTACCCTCAGTAACCGGGTTACAGTTGATTCATATTTTGTCATCACAGTAATGGCGCCGTAATCCTTGGTGCCAGGCCCGGAGGATAACCTCTCTGCAAATTCATACTGGAGCATCAGAACCGCCCTGCTGAAAAATTTTTTATTGGCGATAAACCTCTCCAGGAATGGTGACGAAATATTATATGGAAGGTTCCCCATAACCTTGATCCTCTTTTTTCCTTCTGTTATCGCGCCAAAATCCACCCTGAGTATATCACCCTCAATAACATTGACATTGCTGATATTGACCTCATCAAGCCTTTGTCTGAGGTGGTTTACCATGCGGCTATCCTTTTCAACAGCAGTTACACTGTTCACCTCCTTTGCAAGGGGTATTGTAATAGCGCCAAGGCCCGGCCCTATCTCAAGGATGTCATCTGACCTATCCACGCCTGCCTTTTCGATAATTTCCCTTATAATACCCTGATCAACAAGAAAATGCTGTCCAAGGCGTTTATTGGGCTTGAGACCCCTGGCAAATCTGACTGACATATCTTTTTCCGGTTTTATTTAATGTTATGGATGGTATATATCATGGCCGTTCCACTCTTTTGATATCTTTAACAGGAAACCTTGACCTGACATCAATATCAAAATCTGCATAATCATGCTTTAAGGCCCTGAAATATCCTGCCAGGGCAATCATTGCGCCGTTATCAGTACAAAAGGCAGGCCTTGGAAAGTAAACCTTAAAACCCTCTTTAATGGAACGCAGGGTAAGTTTTTCCCGCAGCGTCCTGTTGCAGGCTACACCTCCTGCAAGCACAAGCGATGAAACCCCGCTCCTTTTTCCTGCCCTGATCAGTTTATCAATAAGGACATCAAATACCGCCTCCTGAAATGATGCGGCAACATCAGCCAGCTTTATATTATTTGCCTTTTCCCTCCCCTGTTTATCCCATTTATCTATATATAATGCCACTGCTGTCTTAAGCCCGCTGAAGCTGAAATCAAGGGATTCATCAGAGATATATGCCCTCGGGAACTGGATGGCATCAGCCTTACCTGATCTTGCATTTGTCTCAATTATTGCCCCGCCGGGATAACCCAGGCCCAGGAGTTTGGCCACCTTGTCAAACGCCTCTCCTGCCGCATCATCAAGTGTCTGACCCATGAGTTCATAGTCGCCGGGGGCCTTTACATAGTAAAGGCTCGTATGCCCCCCTGAAACAGTAAGGGCAGTAAATGGAAATTCCGGGTGATCCTCTTCAAGCAGTATAGAAAGTATATGCCCCTCAAGGTGATTGACGGCAACAAGGGGAATTTTATTAAAATAGGCAACTGATTTTGCATAATAGAGCCCAACCAGAAGCGACCCTATCAGGCCGGGCCCTATGGTCACTGCAATGGCATTGATATCATTAGGCTTAAGGTTTGCGCTTGATAGCGCCTTATCCACAACAGGGACAATATTTCTTATATGTTCCCTTGATGCAAGTTCAGGCACAACACCGCCATAAGGGTTGTGAAGCTTGATCTGCGAATGGATTATATTTGAAATTACTGAATTGCCGTCTGCTATTACAGCGGCAGAGGTGTCATCACAGGATGTGTCGATTCCAAGAATTTTCATATAAATATAATGCTCTCATATAATGATTTTCAGGATTTGAACTTGTTCAACAGTTTTTTAAAAAAATTCTCTTTAAGTATCTCTATAAGAATCAGGGTGATATTATCTCCTCCCCCGCCCTTATTTGCCTCTTCAATAAGCCTCTTTACCTTGATTTCAAGGGAGGTGGTCAAATCAGACAGGATTAATCTGATTATCTTCTCATCTACATAGTTAATAAGCCCGTCTGAACAGATGAGTATCATATCACCGGCATCAGGAACGACCTTTTTTACATAGACCTCTACAGTCTCATTTATGCCTATCACCCTTGTAAGGGTATTCTTCATCAGAGGGTTGCTGGACCCAAAGGAGTCGTCAATCCCCATATTTTTCTGCTCTGCTGCAATGGAATGCACCTCTGATATAAGGGTCATTCGCCCGTTTCTGAAAGAATAAACAGGGCTGTCGCCCACATTTACAAGCCACATTGTCTCTTTTTCTGTTGCAATGACAGAGACAGTGGAACCCATCCTGAAATATTCAGGATTTTTCTGGGCTTCATACACCCTCTTGTTTGCAATGTAGACAAAGTTGACAAGGTTCTTCGCCTTCTCTGATATATTTTTTAAGACCGGCCTGATCATCATCGGTTCATTATTTGACTGAAGCCTTGCCCAGTACTCGGATATTGTATCTACGACCATCCGGCTCGCAACTTCGCCTGCCCTGTGTCCGCCCATGCCATCGGCCACAATAAACAGACCCAGGTCTTCCCTGATGAGGTATGCGTCCTCGTTTATCTTTCTTTTAAGGCCGGCATCCGTGCCGGCAGCAACTTTTAGTTTCATGATCCTTTTTGACCCGGGATTAACAGGTTAATTATACCGGTTTTTTTCTGTCAGAAATCTCATCTATCTTTTTTATTACTGTTCTTAAATGGTGGGCCATATGCCCTGCCCTTTGATACCTTTTCGCAGCCTCTTTTTCAAGGGCTTTATCCACAATCTTTTCAACAACAACCGGAACCCTCGGATTAATCGCCTTGAGAGAGGGGTGTCTCTCTTTTGCGATCATATACATGAGGGAGGTCATATCATCTCCATTAAAGGGTTTTTCACCGCTGAGCAGCTCAAAAAGAACAACCCCCAGAGAAAAGATATCTGATCTGCCATCAACCTTTTCCCCTGATACCTGTTCAGGCGACATATAGGATGGCGTCCCCATAACAATGCCGGTCTTTGTCCTTGATGAGGTTGTTATCCTTGCGATGCCAAAATCGGTAACCTTTATCTCACCGGTTACATTAATACGCATTATATTTGCCGGCTTGATGTCCCTGTGCACAACCCCCTTCAGGTGGGCATAATCGAGCGCCTCAGCAACCTGTGCGGCAATTAATAGGGTTTCCCGGACAGGCAGCAGGTTTTCCTTTACCGTATGCCTCTCAAGGTCTTTACCGTTCAGGTACTCCATTGCAATATAAGCCAGATCATCCTCTTCCCCTGCATCATATATTTTAACAATGTTTGGGTGTGTAAGCAGGCCCGCAGATTCTGCCTCACGGAAAAACCTCTCTTTCATTTCATTGACCATGCTCTCTTCCAGGTCCGAAAGCCTGAATGTTTTAATGGCTACAGTGCGGTGCATCTTAAGGTCTTCTCCCTTGTAAACAATGCCCATTGCGCCGCGACCCAGCTCAGAAATAATATGATAACGCCGAAATGTCGGCCTGGCGCCATCATTTATAGGTTTTGCGCCTGTATCCACGGGGTGCCCCCCTGCCCCGCCAAATATCATGGTGGACTCCGGCCCTTTCAGGTTTATGCCGCCAGCATCAATATCCTTATAATCCCTTTTTGAGGAATCAGCATTAACCCTCTTCTCTCTCTTTTCAGTTATAAAAAAGCTCCTTGGAATAATAAGTATACAACCTATAACAAGAAGCAGTATCTGGGGAGATATCTCAAGCCAAATATTTTTCTTTAAAAAAAGGGCAATGGCTGTTGCGCCATAGGCGATAAATATGCTAAATGCGGCTGCTATTCCTGCCCCTGCATTTAGCCTCGGGAGTATCAATGATATAAAAACCCCTATAAATATGAGGGTTAGCATCTCAATGAATCCTGTCCAGAAAGGTTTCAGGTAAAATCTCTGGTTCAGGATATTATCAACTGTATTTGCAAGCACCTCAACACCGGACATCTCTCCTGATACAGGGGTCACATATTTATCGCCTATGTCCGGCGTAACATGGCCGATAATAACTATCTTGTCCTTGAATATCTCCATCCGGAGCTCTTTGTTCAGTACCTTTGAAAACCTGGTCTGATGAAACGAAACACCGGGTTCTTTTTTCCAGTTGATAAGGGTTCCTTTATCATATTCAGCAATGGGTACCTTGATGGATGAAACGGGTGTAATCTTTAAATCCAAATATCGTCTGTTATTACCATTCATGGATATTATCATGTCATTATCTTTTATACCTTTGTACAATCTTGCAATACTTATCGCATATGAAGGTAGATAAATATCATTAAGGTATCCAAGGAGATGCCTCTCTACCCTCAAAACCCCGTCACTATCCGGAAAAAGCTGATTATGGCCAGCCCCTGCCGCAGCTTCAACAAACCGGTCAAGAGGCGGTGAGATCCTTGAAAACCTTATTATGTCACGAATGGAGCCGAATTCAGCGCCGTTAACCATTTTCAATGAATCCCGTGATACAAATGCAGGGGCATTTTCATCACGACCCTGGGTCATGCTGTCAAAGAAGAAGGGGATCACCACATTCCCGGCGTTTTTTATTGACTGCTCAAGCCTGGTGTCACTGTCAAGGGAGATCTCCGCATCGATCATCTTCTGGTAAAAGGCAATGCCATTATTCTCCTTCTGTGCAAGTCCCAGCTCATCAAAATCCTGTTTCAGCCTCCTTATAGCCATAAGGCCTTCATTTTCTTCGGGCCCTGATAAAAAGATATTGAGGGCAATCACCTTTGCGCCTGCCTCATGCAGGTTATCAATGCACCTGGCAAAAAGGCCTCTTGGCCAGGGCCATCTCCCGAGCCTTTTTATATCCTCGTTTGTTATGGTGACAAGCTCAATATCGGGGCTTATATCTTTTGATGCAGCCAGGTATGCCCTTAGATCATAACTCTTGAGCTCAATCTTTTTAATTAAGCTGAAATGGCCGGTAAAAATAAGAACAAGGAAGATAACTGTAGTTATCAGGCCGATTATCCAATCAGAAAGGAGCTTATGCAGTTTCATTTCAGATCATCTCATTTTATGATAACAGTATATCAATCTTTCAGGGAACTCAGAGACGGATATGGGGCGCTATCTTTAAAAAGGTCTTTTCACCTATACCAGGAATACCCCTGAGTTCATTAATATCCTTAAAGCCATTCCTTTTTGTTCTTTCTTTCACTATTCTATCGGCAAGGGATTTGCCAACCCCGGGTATGGCGGTAAGCCCTTCAAGAGACTCACTGTTCAGATCAAGAGGGATACCCAGTGTCATTTTTTGATAGGAAGAGAGCCCCTCTGTTTTAAGGCAGTACCTATCCTCAACTATATCTCTCATCAGAGGGGTTGATTTCCTATTAACCATAAAAAAATAATTAAGGATCAGGAGAAGCATAAGAAATAACAATAACCCTCTGAGCTGATCATTGCCCCTGTGCCATCTCTTTACCCCTGCATGACTCATAATGCCAAACCCCTTTTAAGCCTTGCTGAAATGGCCGGATCATCCGAATCTATTTCTATGGCCCTCATATTATCATCCAGTATCTCTATTTTAACCTTTATAAATCCGGATGGAAAAAGCCCGGGCGACCTCTCCGCCCACTCGACCACAACAACGCCTCTTTCATGGAAATAGTCATCAAGCCCAAGGAGTGTAATATCGTTCTGTTTATCCAGCCTGTAAAGGTCTATATGATATAAAAGGCACCTTCCTTCATATTCATTAACAAGGGAAAAGGAAGGGCTGCTTATCACCTCATCCGGGTTAACCCCCAGCCCTATGCCTATCCCCTTTGTGAGCCAGGTCTTGCCGCTCCCAAGAGGCCCTGAAAGGGCAACAGCATCACCCCCTGCGAGAATCATCCCAAGTCTTTTTCCTGTATTTACTGTATCCTTATCTGATTTACTTATTATGCGCAATGGTTCATATTTCCTTATTAGAGAGAGTTCATAATGCCGGGGATCTTATCCAGCAGATCAGATGCAATCATGCCTGAGCCGCCATTTTTCTCAGCATAAAGATCTGCTGCAAGGCCATGTATATAGACGCCTGCTTTCGCGGCCTTTACCTCTTTTAACCCTCGCGCAAGAAGCCCAGATATGATACCCGTAAGCACATCACCTGTGCCCCCAGTGGCAAGGCAGGGGTTTCCTGTAGGGTTGATATTGAGAACGCCATTCGGTTCTGCCACTATTGTTCCTGCGCCCTTCAGAACAAGATTGCATTTCCTCTTTATTGCAAATTCACGGGATATGGCCAGGCGGTTTTGCTGAATATCCTTTGCTGTCAGACCAGCAAGCCTCCCCATTTCACCGGGATGTGGTGTAACTATCTTCTTATTGTCAAGGAGATCAAGCGCCTCCGGGTTCATGGAGATAGCATTCAGTGCATCCGCATCTATCACCATCGGCAGGCTGCATCTTTTTATTATTTCACAGACGAGCCTTACTGTTTCATCTTCTGTGGATAACCCCGGGCCAATGGCAATGGCTGTTTTATCGTCAGCAAGCCTTAATATATCATCAAAGGCGCTGTATGAAAGGGAGCCTGACAAGGTCTCAGGAAGAGGCGCTGTCATTGCCTCTGTGAGCTTGCATTCCATTATACTGTTCAGACTGGCAGGGATGCCGACCGTTACAAGCCCTGCCCCTGCCCTCAATGCCCCCATTGCGGCAAGGGCCGCAGCGCCTGTCTTGCCTTTTGAGCCGGCTATAACAAGCAGATGCCCCCTTGTGCCTTTGTGTACATCAGGTGTTTCGTTTGCAAGATCATCCCTGAAATCATCTATCCCTATAAGCCTGTGAGTGGTCTCAAGTCTGTCAGATATCATGCCGGGTATGCCAATATCGACTGTCACAACTCTGCCTGTAAGGAGTGCCCCAGGGTGAATATAATGACCTGGTTTGGCAAACCCGAATGTCACAGTGAGATCAGCCCTGACCGCAGCGCCCATTATCCCGCCAGTGTCGGAATTTACGCCTGATGGAATATCAATGGCAATCACAGTCTTTTTTGAGCTGTTTATCGCATCTATAATCCTTTTATATATACCAGTAACAGGTGAGTTAAGCCCTGTGCCAAAGATACCATCTATTATATAGCTGCAACCTGAAAGCCTTTGGGTGAAATTTTCAAATACCGTTTCATCATGGATTTCAGATATCTCAATCCCGAGTTTTTCTATTACTGAAAGATTGACAGCGGCATCCCCTGAAATAGCGGACTTCCTGCCTGTAATGATAACAGAAACCTTCATGCCTCTGTTATGGAGGTATCTCGCCATTACATATCCGTCCCCGCCATTATTTCCCTTTCCGCAGATAACAAGAATCTCAGAATCCAAAGAAGGGTTATAATGGCTCATGAAGACTTCCGTTGCACCCTTTGCGGCATTTTCCATGAGAACAACGCCCGGTATGCCGATATCATTGATTGCAAGACGGTCCATCTCACGCATTTCAGAGGCAGTTACAAGTCTCATGACTATTTCTCCAGGATAACCATTGCAATGCCATATTCATCTTCATCGGAAAGGCTCACATGATAACCCTTTATCTTTTCATTTTCACAGATGGAGAGGGATGTGCCATAAACCTTGAGGCATGGCTTTCCGCTCTTAAGATGATATACCTCTATATCCTTCCAGAAGACCCCGCTCTTCATGCCTGTGCCCATTGCCTTTGAAAATGCCTCCTTTGCGGCAAAGCGCAGCGCAAATGCCCGGTATGGCCTGAGACGTTTCAGGCAAAATGCCTTTTCATCAGGGGTAAAGACACGGTCAATAAACCTGTCACCCCACTTTTCAATTACTCTCTTAATTCTTTCAATCTTGACTATATCTACGCCAGTCCCAAAGATCATCTATCATTAAACCTTTTTAATATACATTAGATCTTTTATCTATAAATCAGCACAAATACAGTAGCATATTTTTTCACCACGGAGGACACGGAGAGCACGAAGAAAAACTTTTTAAAAAACTCCGTGACCTCCGTGTCCTCCGTGGTTAGCGATAAAGATATATTTTATATGCCGTCCAATTAATGCCAATAATAATTGTAAGACTCTTAACTAAAATCCCTTAACAATTTCTACCATCTCGCGTACCGCCTTTTCAAACCCCACATATATGGCCTTTGAGACAATCACATGGCCTATACTGTATTCTTCCACCTGCGGCAGCACCCTGAATCTTTTTATGTTTGTATAATTGAGGCCGTGCCCTGCGCTTATGCCCAATTCAAGGGCATGAGCAGCCTCGACCGCCTTTACAACCCTCTTAAAACGATCTCCGGCCTCCTGTTCATTTTTTGCCTCAGAATAGTGGCCAGTGTGGATCTCGATGATATCTCCTCCGACCCTGCGGGCCATCTCTATCTGCGCAGGATCAGGGTCCACAAAAAAACTCACCCTGATGCCCTTATCCTTCAAGCTCTCTGTTACCCTTCTGTATTGGTCCGGTTTTGCAATTACATCAAGCCCGCCTTCAGTGGTAAGCTCAGCCCTTCTTTCAGGTACAAGTGTAACCAGATCAGGTTTTATCTCAAGAGCAATCTTGACCATCTCATCTACTGCTGCCATCTCCATATTAAGCCTGGTCTTGACTGTCTCCCTTAACAGCCTCAAATCCCTGTCATTAATGTGCCTTCTATCTTCTCTCAGATGGCATATAATACACTCTGCACCTGCCATCTCTGCAAGCCCTGCTGCAAAAACAGGATCAGGGTAGTCTATTCCCCTTGCCTCCCTGATAGTCGCCACATGATCAACATTAACTGCAAGCTTTGCCATTCCTATTCCTCCATAATAACTGAAAGGAGCCTTTTTTCCTCCTTCTGCATCCTTTTTTCTTCTTTCTCTGATTTCTCGTGGTCATACCCCATAAGGTGCAGGAGCCCGTGTACAAGAAGTTCACAGACCCTGTCTCTAAGGGTAATCCCCATTTCAATGGCCTCCCTCTTTGCCGTATCTGCGGATATCACTATATCTCCAAGCATACTGCTATTTATACCCTGATCTGCCGCATTCATGGGAAAGGCGAGCACATTGGTGGGTCTATCCCTTTTAAGATACCTCATATTAAGCCTGTGTATCTCTTCATCGCCCGTGACAAGTATACTCAGCTCAGAATCGTCACAGCCCAAGTCTTTTAAGGCCTTCGCCATCATCAGGGCGATCAGATCCTTTTTTAGCCCCTGTATTCTCCTCACTGATTTTATCTGAATCTCCATTTGTTGTCTTTTTTATCCTTTTGGTTGTTTCAGGTTCAGGGTATTCCACCCTCTGATGAAATATCCCGCTCAGCGTCTTGTTAAAACTCTTTGCAATCTCATGAAGGTCTTTAAGTGTCAGCTCACATTCATCAAGCTGACCATCAGAAAAGACCTTGTTGATGATCTTCTGCACTGTCCCATTGATTCTTGCAGGGGTTGGGTCGGGCAGGGACCTTGATGCTGCCTCAACCATGTCAGCCAGCATGACAAGGCCAGCCTCCTTGGTCTGTGGCTTGGGCCCGGGATACCTGAAATCATCCTCATTGACTTCAATCCCCTTCATGCTTTTATTCATGGCCTGCTCTTTAGCCTTCTGGTAAAAATAGGCAATCAGCCCCTTGCCCTGGTGCTGCTCTATAATGTCTGTTATTTCCTGTCCCAGCTTATGCTGTTTTGCAAGTTCAACACCATCCTTTACATGGGCAATAAGTATAAGACTGCTCATGGAGGGGGCAAGCTTTTCATGCCTGTTTTCACCGCCCATCTGGTTTTCTATAAAATAAAGGGGCTTCTTCATCTTGCCTATATCATGGTAATATGCTGCAACCTTTGCAAGCAGCGGATTGGCATTTATCGCCTTTGCAGTTGCCTCAACCATGTTGCTCACAATAACGCTGTGGTGATATGTGCCCGGAGCCTGTACCATGAGTTCCCTTAACAGCGGCTGATCAAGGTTGGCTAGCTCAAGGAGCTTTATATCTGTGGTAAAACCAAATGCCATTTCTACCAGAGGTATAATGCCTGTTGAGATCACCCCTCCGAATACACCCCCCAGAAAGGCCGCTATAACAGAAACAAGAACCTCAACTGTGAAAAACTGTCCGTAAATGGATTCTATTGCCAGGCACATCAGGATATTCATAAGGCCTATCTTGAGGCCGACCTTGATCAGTATGCCCCTTTCCCTGTATTCGCGCACCAGATATGAGGCATACAGGCTGCCAGCAAAGAAATAGATCAGAAATTCTATATTCCCGTCAATTAGGAGTGAGGCAAATATTGATGCAAGCAGAGAAAAGAGCATGGCCATATTCAACCCCTGAAAAACGGTTATGAGTATGGCTCCGAATGTCAGGGGAAGAGCAAATAATAAGGCCCTTGCGCCAATATTATGAAAGCCTCTTGCCATCTCCTCAGCTATAAAATTAAAGGCCCATGAAAATATGAAAACGCTCAAAAGTGTTGCAGAGCTGAATATCAGGTGCCGGTTATCACGGCCTGAAGGCTTGTATTTTTTAAACCCGGTGATATAGACCACAGAAAACAGAATGGCCATAAGCAGGGTCATGCCAGGGATGCGGCTCAGGATATTCCTGTCTTCTATGGTCTTTGTCAACTCAGCCAGTTTTGCCAGGTGGTTCATCCCCCCCCAGGGCCCGGCCCGGATTAGGATCTGCCCCCGATTCACCCGGGAGGATTCTTCTCGCACCGACG
>CAYWRH010000069.1:0-2160 GCA_964460435.1 uncultured Desulfatiglans sp. | reverse complement strand
CCCCCTCCCTTATTATCATCTCCCCCCGTTTCACCTGGTAGTATGATTCCCTCACCGCCTTTACCGCTTCATCCTTTCTGAGTTCTGTTTCTCTTTTATTGAATGTCACATTCGGCTTGATAAGCAGCACGGCAATATCAACAGCAAGGTCAGCTATATCCTTTGGGACATCCTCCTTTATAAGATCCTTTTTACGTGACTCCACATATTTTACCGCGCCCTGGATATCATAAAATCTTGCAGGGTCAGTAACAAGCTCTTCCTTCTGGGTCTGTATACTCTGAAGCACTATACCCTTCTGTATCTGGGTTGCAAGAACTGACTGATTGCTTACCACGCCCTTTTTATATATCTCGTTTACAAGCCTGAGAATAGTATTTTCAAGGATCGGGGGGCAGCCGCTCAACAGGACCCTGTCATAGAGTTTTTCATCATGTGTGATCTCCAGGGTTCGGAAAAACCTCTCTGCTATTGACTTTTTTAGTTCATTCGTGTCAACAGGCATATCCTCTTCCTGAACAGGAGCAAGGGGGTCTACCGGATGAACCGTAATCAGGTTTCTGACATCTGCCATTGCCTCGCTTAATCTCAGCCTGATATTTGATGCAGAGGGATCATAATCATACACATAGGGCACACCCTGGGCAGCCTTGATCCTCTCCTTTTCGGTAGTTTCTGTATTTTTAACAAGGATGTCGGCAGGGGATTTTATATCTGCCTCTGCTATATCGCCAACCTTGTATTCCTTTGGTTTTTTCATAAGCCCTGGATTCAGGAAAATACTGATTATGATACTCAACAGGGCCAGGACTAGCCACCTTGTAAAATCATGATGGATCTGTTTTTTAGATGGTTCTTTTCCCATCGCTGATATCTCTCTGTTTATCTTTCTTGTCATAGGCATCAATTATCTTCTGTACAAGAGGATGTCTTACAACATCATCCCTTGAAAAATAGGTAAAATTAATACCCTTGATACCTTTAAGGATTTCAAGGGCCTCAACAAGCCCTGAATCCTTTCCCGCAGGAAGATCTGTCTGGGTAATATCCCCGGTGATCACAGCCTTTGAGCTGAAACCCAGTCTTGTAAGAAACATCTTCATCTGCTCGGCAGTGGCATTCTGCGCCTCATCAAGTATTACAAATGAATCGTTAAGTGTGCGTCCCCTCATAAAGGCAAGGGGAGCCACCTCAATAACGCCCTTTTCCATAAGGTTTGAGGCATCATCAAAATCAACCATGTCGTGCAGCGCATCATACAAAGGCCTTAAGTAGGGGTTTACCTTTTCACTCAGGTCGCCGGGTAAGAAACCGAGCCTTTCACCAGCCTCAACAGCAGGCCTTGCAAGGACTATTCGTCTTACCTCTTTCTTAATAAGGGCCGCAACAGCCATTGCCATTGCAAGGTATGTCTTTCCTGTGCCGGCAGGGCCAATGGCAAATACAATGTCAAAATTCCTGATATTTTCTACATATTCCTTCTGGGTAGCGGTCCTTGCGGTAATGATTCTTTTTTTTGATGAGACATAGACACTGTCAAGAAAGATATCCTTTAGGTTTACAGAGCGGTCTTTGCTGACCATCCTCACTGCATGCTCAATATCGGTGGGATAAAGGGGAAAGCCATTCTTAGCAAGTTCATAGAGCTGCATGATAATGCTCTCTGCAAGTTCAAGCTCAAAGTCGTGCCCCTTAAGTATAAGCTCCATGCCTCTTGAACTGATAGAAAGCCCAAGCCTCTTTTCCAGTATCTTGATATGGGAGTTCTGCTGACCGCAGAGTATGTTGAGGTATTCATACTCGCTGAAATTTATCTTTTTGGTCAGCAGAGAATTATTTGCCTTTTTCTTTTCCAATAATATCCTCTTAAAAATAATAGAAAGAAGTATCATAGAGTGAGTATCCTATCAAGTAAATAGATATGGGATAAGAATGAGAGGTTTATTATTATTAAGTTTAATTATTTTAATATTGGTATTATATTGACATACAACTATGGACTCTAATAAAGTCTCATTTTCAAAAAGGTGCCCTCACCAAAATAAAGCAGCTTTCCGTGATTTGTATTACTGTTTTTGTGTTTAGATTGTTATTTTTTAGAATTCCTAAAAGGTTTATGCAGGAATAATAAGCTGTTTAACGCTGTTTATATGCCTACGG
>CAYWRH010000068.1:0-21099 GCA_964460435.1 uncultured Desulfatiglans sp. | reverse complement strand
ATGCTCTTGGAAAGATTATTTGCTAATATCGAAATATATATATTATTTATTTTTCAACCCGCCATAAAGTATATATTTGACATAGAAATAGTTGCATGTTACAACAAATGTAAATTGCATTCAATAAGGAGCCCTATGAATATAAAACAGATTGAGAAATTCAGGATGTCGCTCAGGCTTATTAAAAGAGAACTGGCAGAGATATTCAAGACTGATGCTCAATGTTGTGGCATAACACTCGCGCAGTGTCATGCGATGATTGAACTGGGTATTTCAGGAAGCACTACTATCTCCACACTGGCTAGTGAACTTGGGCTGGATAAAAGCACATTAAGCCGCACAATTGATAACCTTGTCCAGCAGGGGCTTGTCCTGAGAAATGTAAAGGATAATGACAGACGTTTTATGGCGATCGAATTATCCGAGAAAGGCGAGAACTTCTATAAATCACTAAATGAAAGATATAATATAATTATTCGTGAGTCACTGGAGGGTACTCCCCAGGATAAACAGACACAGCTTATGGACGCCCTTGATCTGTTTCTCACTATTTTAAATAATATTAAGCAGAAAGAATTACTTAATCAGATAGACTGCTGCAATATACAATCGCTCGATAAGGGAAAAATAAAATGTTGAAAGACCCCGGTTTATTAACAATAGAACAGAAATTATGCTGTAATACCCCAGTTAAAAAACAACCGGATTGGATAACAGGTTTTATAAAATCACCTGCTTCAGATATACCTGTTGTCTCCACTAAATTATCAGGAATGGATATTGCCGGAAGATGGAAGGCAAGGTGGGGCATAGGAAGGATGAATTATGCTATTGACCCGGGGCTATATGCAGTTGGCAGGCCTGATTCCTCTTCTCCTGTTTTTGTATCTGCCAATTACAAGATGTCCTTTGATATCTTAAGAAAAGACCTTGATGGTATAAATGGATGGATTCTGGTGCTGGATACCAAGGGCATAAATGTCTGGTGCGCAGCAGGGAAGGGCACCTTCGGCACTGATGAAATAATAAAACGTATTAACCATGTTAGACTTCATGATGTGGTTGAACACAGGGAAATCATTGTGCCGCAGCTTGGTGCTCCAGGTGTGGCAGGCCATATTGTTAAAAAGGTTACAGGGTTCAGGGTGCTTTACGGGCCTGTCCTTTCAAAAGATATCCATACATATCTTGAGAATAATAAAACCGCAACAGAGGCCATGAGGCGGGTGCCTTTTACGCTGACTGACCGTGCTGCACTTATACCAATGGAACTTGTCCCCTCTCTGAAGTTATTACCATATATATTTTTATCATTAATCATTATTCAATTAATCAATTATGGCTATTTTGCCGCAAAAGACCTTATTTTACTTGTACCATTTTTGGGCGCTATCATCATGGGGAGCGTTGTATTCCAGCTTGTTCTGCCATTGCTACCTGTAAGGTCATTTATTATCAAGGGTTGGATACTGGGGATCATCTGGAGCTATATTGTCGCTTCAGTGATGGACTTCAAAAACTGGAATATGATAGGCTGGTATTTTCTTCTGCCGCCCATTACATCATATCTTGCGGAGAACTTTACAGGTGCAACAACATTTACGCATCTGTCTGGCGTTAAGCTTGAACTAAAGTATGGAATCCCTGTTATGCTTCTCTCTTTGCTAATCGGGATAATTTTACAATTTACATAAACAGGAAGGGATAAGATGAGATCACTTAAATATCTGCAAAACAATACCCTTAATTTTCATGAAGAAAAATGTATAGGATGCGGTATGTGCATGGAAGTATGTCCTCACGGGGTTTTTTCAAAAAATGACAAAAAGGTTAAAATCGAAAATAAAAAGTACTGTATGGAATGCGGCGCATGTAAAAAAAACTGTCCTTCCGGCGCAATAGATGTAGATGCAGGGGTAGGCTGCGCCAGCGCTGTGATTACCGGAATACTGACTGGTTCTGCTCCGGTTTGTGGCTGTTCAGCAGATGAAAACAAGAATAGCTGCTGCTAGACAGCTTTATTCTTAAGAAAATATTATTCTCAATTTTATTGGCATTTTTCTTGCTATTATATATCCTCTGCTGACTTTGCTATTTAATTAATACTGTGCTTTTAATCGGAGCTGCAATGAATAAAGATATGTTTACTCCTGCTGATCTTTTACAGATATCTGCCCGCGGGTTGACACCTGAAAAGGTGATCTCCCAGATCAACATTTTTAAAAAAGGGATACCCTTCACAAATATTTTGAGGCCCTGCACCATTAATGATGGTATTACAGCCCTGGATAACAAGGAAATAGAGAGATATATCAGGGTATTTGATGGCGCTCAAAAGCAGGGCAGGTGTATGAAATTTGTCCCTGCATCAGGGGCTGCCTCCAGGATGTTCAAATATTTGCTTGAGGTTTATAATGAAATAAAAAATATGAATAACCCGGTAACAATATCATCTGATGAAAGATATAAACCTCTCATCTCATTCACAGATGACCTTGAAAGATACGCCTTTTATGATGATCTTAAAAAAATAATGAAGGGAAGCGGCAAAGATATTGAGGCCGCTATTAAAAATCATCAAATAAGAGATATCCTTGATTGCCTCCTATCTGATGAAGGCCTTAACCTCTCAAATATACCCAAGGGTTTAATACCATTTCACAGATATGATACCTGTTCAAGAACCCCTTTTGAGGAACACCTTGTTGAGGCGCTCAATTACACCTCTGACAGTGACGGTAGGGTAAAGATCCATTTTACTATCTCTCCTGAACATGAGAGAAGGGTCAGGGGATACATAGACTCTGTCCAGAACCGCTATGAAAGGGAAGGGGCTTCATATGAAATAGCATATTCATGCCAGATGCCCCATACAGATACAATCGCTGTTGACATGGATAATGAGCCATTCAGGGATGAAAAGGGTGCCCTTGTATTCAGGCCTGGAGGCCACGGGGCGCTAATAGAAAACCTTTCAGCCCTTGAAGGTGATATTGTATTTATTAAAAATATAGATAATGTCAGCCATGACAGGTTCAAGGATATTACCTTCAAATATAAAAAGGCCATTGGCGGTTTTCTGATAGAGCTGCAGGAAAGGATATTCGGACACATTAAAACCCTGATACACGATAATCCTGATGATCACTATATTAAATCACTTTTCTCATTCATGGAAAAACGTCTCAGCATCATCCCTGATGCTAAAGTATTTACCAGTCCTATTGGTATACAAAAGGAATACATCATAAAGATGCTTAACAGGCCATTAAGGGTATGCGGTATGGTAAAGAATCAAGGTGAGCCGGGGGGAGGACCATTCTGGGTGGAAAAGAGCGGCAAAGGCTCATCCATACAGATAGTTGAGTCATCACAGATTGATCTAGATAATCCGGATCAGAAGCATGCATTTAAATCAGCCACCCATTTTAATCCGGTTGATCTTGTGTGCGGCCTCAGGGATTATTGCGGGAGGCCATATAACCTTAGAGAGTATGTGGACCATGATGCAGGCTTTATCTCCATGAAATCACAGAATGGCAGGGATATCAAAGCGCTTGAACTGCCGGGGCTCTGGAACGGTTCAATGGCCTTCTGGAATACTGTTTTCATTGAGGTGCCGGCTAAAACCTTCAGCCCAGTAAAGACCGTTTTTGATCTTGTAAGAGATGAACATCAGCCGGGATAAATAGAAATGACTGAAATACTTATAGAACATATAGAATGGGCAGTGCAATATGCACATTTATGGGGTTTTCTCATGGTCTTCATATTTATGACCATAGAGAGTTCGTTTATTCCATTCCCCAGTGAGGTGGTCCTGATCCCTGCAGGCTTCCTGGCATACAGGTGTGATCTTTTTTTCGGTGAACCGTATATTGATATCAGTGTTGTGTTTGTATGCGGTCTGGCCGGATCCCTTGCAGGGGCATATATTAACTATTATCTGGCAATGCACCTGGGCAGGCCTTTTCTATATAGATACGGCAGATACCTTTTTATTAAACCGGCAGTGCTTGCAAGGTCAGAGGAGATATTTTTAAAATATGGAGAGATCGCCACCTTTATATGCCGCCTTCTTCCTGCCATACGGCAACTGATCTCTATCCCTGCTGGGATTGCGAAGATGCCATTGTCAAGGTTTTCTCTGTTTACCGCTCTTGGAGCAGGGATATGGTCAATTATTCTCATATGGATCGGTTACTATCTCGGCAGGCTTTCAGGTGATATGACATACAGCGACCTTGTGCACAGGGGAAAGGCAATGATACAAGAACATTATATATGGATTCTGGGTTTTATTGCAGTGATAATTCTTTCATATATACTCATACATCGTGTTATCATGAAATCAGATAAAAATAATCTAATGGTTTCCTGATTGGCTGTGGTCAGGATATAAGTGCGGGCACAGTTATTGTATTTCTATGATATGTATGATCAGGGCAGGAAAGTAACGGGATACAGTTATGGAATCTACTGAAAAAATCAGCGGTAATAAGATGCTTGCCATCCTTGAGAAATTAAAACAGGATCATACCATGCTGAACATACATGTTATGGGTACAAATTTCGATGGCCTGACCGTTATTCTGGGGCTGTCTGATACTGAAAACAGGGGATTCTTTGTTGATTACCCTGGAAACGCCGATTCTGTCGCACCGGTTGAAGAGGGCAAGAAATGTTATTTTCAGTTCAGTGATGGTGAAAGAATACAGTACAGTTTCAGGAGTACCATTGACAGAATATTTGGCAAAAGGATCAAGTTTCCCTTTCCTGAATATATAGAAAGGATACAGAGACGCAACTGTTTCAGAACGCCTGTCCCTTCAGGTGCAGAGTTGTCCTGTAAATGTGGCGACAAACAAATAACCTTTAGGGTTATAAATATAAGTGAGGGGGGTATCCAGATAGGGGCTGACCTTAAAGGTTATAATAGGGATATACTCTTTAAGGGTAACAAGTTGTTCTCAATCTCTCTCATATATGAAGAGGAAGAAACCCCTGTTAATATAAAGATAGATTCTGCTGAGATTGTGAGAGTGACAAAACATGTGGAAACAGGGGAAATGGAGCTTGGACTTAAAATCCTTGAAATCAGGAAGAATGAGCAGAACGAATTTAAAAAATTTATCTATTATTGTCAGAGGAGGGTGCTCAAGGAAAGGGGTGGTTTTGATTAATAGGGTCACCCGCTATACATACATGTCAATATTTTCTCCCATGCCCCTTGTGTCTTTTTCATTGCCTGCCCTGCCATAGGTGGTGCCAACACGGCTGTATTTTGTACCCGGAAAGGCGATCCTTACAAGTTTATCATTATCATTGGTATAAGCGCCTATAGCTCTGCTTGAAATCGCCCTCACAGGCCTGATCTCATTGGTTACCGGAATAATCGCCAGATCCGTATTTGTTTTCATTACTGAACCCTGAATAAGAAAAGTAATGCAAAATATAATACGTCAAATCTAATTAATCAAGGATATTATGCAGTAATTGCTGCTCCAGGCTAAAAAATATTAAAAATACCCTCTTATTTGTCAGCTTTAAACATTATCGGGTGTCTGTGACTGTATCCCGAATTTGCCAGGATTACCTGTTTGCCTATATTTGTGGCAGGGTCTATCACGACTGGCCCCATCAGGTTCAGTGTTGATTCTTCCGGCTTGCCATTGGGTATGGTGACAATCGCAAATATCATTACTGTTTCATTATCATCCGGTTTCAGGGCATTTTCTTCTTCTTGCGAGATATCCTTCAGATATTCAGGATAAACCTGAAAAGGATTCATTATAACAAAGGCCAGGTCAGGCCTAGTTACAGACTGGAGCCACATGAAAGGTGAGTCGCTTCTATGTTCCATTATTATAAATTCTCTATCATCAGGAAAACCAATCAGCCCTTCAGTGAACTTGATGACCCTGCCTTTATCTATTTCTATCTCGCCAAATCTTGATGTCTTAATACGCATTACTTTCCTTTTTTATCTATTTCAATAGAGTTAAGAAATTTATCCAGATCGATCTCTGTCTGTGATGCCTTTATATTCTCACTCATGATCTTTTCATATATCTCGGTCCTGTTTATATGGACATCCTTTGGCGCCCTTATGCCCAGTTTTACCTGATTCCCTTTGACTTCCAGGATCGATATGGTAATAAAATGCCCTATTGTTATACTTTCATCCACTTTTCTTGTTAATACAAGCACTGGTACCCTCCATGGCTCCAGAAATATTAATTAGTGTTAATCCAAAAACCGTTGTTTTTGCTTTCCCCATCCAGAACTTGCCTCTTTCTGGATGGTCACTGATTATCTTTATATCCTTTTTATTCAGAACTCAGATATCTGATAACTTAACTAGATAAAGTTAACCAGGCTCAACTCCATCAGTTTTGCTGATGAAGAGAGCGCCGCATTATATGCAAGCTCCTTTGACTTCAGATTGATAACTGCCGCTGCAAGATCAGCATCTTCAAGCTCTGACATCCTTTCAGTATCCGTGAGTTTAAGGTCTGTTACAACCTCTTGTTTTACTTCAAGTCTTATTGTTTTGCCGCCTATATCTGATATGGTGGCATTTATGCTTTTCATATGCGCATCAAGCTTTGTCATTGCATCCTGAATGCCGGCAATATCATTGCTTCCAAGGCTTGTCTTTAGGTCCATTAATGTCTTGAATATATTTGAGTCATCCCAGTTTGCGCCAAATACATCCTTGCCGTCTCTCCCGACAGGGACTACCGAGTCCTTGCCGATATTTATAGCAAATTCAGTATCATTTCCCGAATATGTTACCAGTGTGCCGGCTGTATCCAGTTCAAAGGGTATTGTATCAGTGTTTGTGCCTCCGAAAATGTACCTTCCTCCAACGTTGCTGTTTGAAAGGGAGATGATCTCTTTGAGGTAACCGTCAACCAGATCCACATTATTAGCTCTCTGCGATGCATTTGTGTTTGCGCTGCTCATTGCAACAGTAAGCTCCTTTGTGGATGTGAGTATGTTATTAATCTGAGTAAGCGCAGACTCGGATGCCTTTAGCCATGAGTTTCCCATGGAGATATTTCTTTCCATCTGGCTGAGATTGGAGAGGGATGATCTAAGCCCCAGCACTGCAACAAGTCCTACTGGATCATCGGAGAGCTTATTGATCCTTTTATTTGATGAAACAGTTTCATTTGCCTCAACCATTCCTGATGAGGTCATGCCGAGGTTCCTTATGGTCCCATCGTATATTGTTTTATTGGCTACTCTCATGTTGCACCTTTACCTACACCGACTTGAGAATCTCATCAAGCATCTCCTGTGCGGTGGTTATTAATTTTGCAGCAGCCATATAGGCATGCTGATACTTGATAAGGTTGGTCATCTCTTCATCAAGGGAAACAGCCGATATATTGTCCCTTGTTGCCTGCATCTCTTCTTTTATCGCCTGGGTATAGGCCATTTCCCGCTTAACGCTCTGGCTCTCTATTCCAATTGATCCCACCATCTGGTGAAAATAATTGTCCAGTGTAATATTTGTCACATCAAGAGAGACTGGGGTTTCTCCCCGCGAATAGACCCATTTTTTTACAGATACGTTTTCATACTGTAGATTTGCCAGTTTAAGGGAATTGGTGTTGTCTCCGGGATATATTTCGCCATCACTTATTGTGCCTGCTGCAATATAGTTTTTATCGGCAATAATCATATTGTTTATCCCCATATCCCTGGCGTTTGAGGATGTAAAAAATGTGTTAATGCCAAGCGCTGCAAGGATATTGCTGCTGTCATCCGAAAAGGCAAATGTATAGCCTGGGTCTGCTTCTATATTCAATGAACCATTAGTGATTGTTGAATTAAAGACATTTAGTCCTCCTATTGTGAGCCCGTCAATTGCAGTTCTGAGGTCTTCAAGAGAGGTAGTGTCTGCATCAATAGCTATTGTGGCATCACCCACAACATCGCCCGTTGAATTGTAAAGCCATATCCTGAAGCTCCCGTCCTTTATCCTGTCATAATAGTCCAGGCCCGAATTAATGTTTCCCATAGCTGTGGATGTATTATCTGCATCATACGTGCCTGTTACAGAGGTAAATCCGTTAAGTCCTACTCCCTGGCTGTGAAGTTTGTTCACCTCCCATATTGTTGATTTTGCCAGTTCATCAAGGTCAGACTTGAACTTGGGGATTATCTCATCCCTTATATCGAGCCATCCGCCAAGTTTGCCGCCATTGATATTATCAGTTATTGGGGTAGAATTGGTTGACCAGGTTATATCTGTACCGTTAAAGTCAAGGTGGTAAGATGCCTGCTTGTTGACCAGCATAAAACCCTTATTGCTGCTGACTGAAATGGCCCCATCTTCATATTCATAGGTATTGATATCCATATACTCTGAAAGCTGTTTTACGAGCAGATTTCTTTTATCTATAAGGTCATTTGGAGTCCCTGTAATCTTTACCAGTTGTATCTGTTTATTTGCATCTGCTATCTGATCCAGTATCTCATTTATGGAGTTTATACTTACCTCTATCGAATTGTTAACCTCTTTGCTCAGGTTCAGAAGATCACTGCTTGTGTCCTGAAAACTCTGGGCAAGAAGCGATGCATATTCTGTCAGCATGTTTCTTTCTGGTATTCCTGACGGGTTGTTATTAAGGTCGTTAAGGGCATTCCAGAACTGGCTGAACTGACTGCTTATGCTGTTGCTTGAATTTTCAGTGAAGATAGTCTCCATGATATTCATGTAAGTCTCTTTTTCAGACATCATGGAGAGATTGCTTGTTGCTGACTGCAAACGTCTTTCTATGAATGCGTTTGTCACACTCTGAATATCGCCCAGTTTTACACCCCTGCCGAACAGATGGCCTCCATATGGCGCAGCATCCTGTGCCACAAGCATGGGGACCTGTCTTGCATACCCTTCAGTGCTCACATTGGCAATATTATGCGATATCACATCAATAGCATATTGTTGTGACAGTATGGCGTCCTTTGCAAGATTAAGTACAAGACCAATACCGCTCATTTTTAAACCTCGTTATGGTAAATAAGGTTAGAGGTTCCACTCCTTCTTTTCAGGTCACGTCCATATGTATCAGGTTTTATATCGCCATTTGTGATGGTGTTGAAAACATCGTTTATAAAAGTAAGGGTTTCATTGATAAATGATATGTTTTCATTGATCCTTGTGCCGATTTCCTGTTTTAGATCCATGAGTCTTCGCTTGAAACCCATTATCAACTCCTTGTCTTTCCTTGAAACATCTGTCGGCATAGGGGTAGCTGTATAGTTTTCAGGAAAGCTCCTGTTATTTTCTTCTATGGCCTCCAGAATCTCCTTTTTCTCATCCAGGGATGACCAGATTCCCTTGATGTCCTGGTTGACAAGGTTTTCACTTTCCCTTTTTATGCAACCAAGCAGATCCTCATATAGTGATACCCTTTTAAGGTAGAGATTTTTCAGTCTGTTAATGTCCTTTTCCATGTTACTCCTTTATCTAATATATCGGTGCATGAATGCAAATACTGAAATATCCTTTAAACTAAGGCTGTTAACCTCATATTTTAAAGAATTTTTCAGGGTCAAGCCTCTGACCGTCCTTTCTTACCTCAAAGTGAAGGTGTGGCCCTGTGCTTCTGCCTGTTGAGCCAACCTTTGCAATGGTTGAACCCTTTTGCACCCAGTCACCGCTTTTTACTTTGATATCACTGTTATGGGCATAAAGTGTTGTATAACCCTCACCATGATCAAGCACAACTACCTTGCCATATCCCTTCTGATCATCCACCATCTGCACCCTGCCAGCCATAACAGCCTTAATATCAGCGCCTTCCTTTGCAACCATGTCCATTCCTGAATGAAAGGCCCTCTTCCCAGTAAAGGGATCATTTCTCCATCCAAATGATGAGGATATCCTTCCATCGAGCGGCAATTCAGGATGTGTTCCGGTTTCTTTTGCCCTGTCAATGCTGCGGGGAGTCACAATAGTTTCGGCCTGCTCGGTCAACTGGCTGATATTTTTAAGCTGATTATATAAAATCTCACTTATGCTGTTGCTTCCTTTTCCTGCCATATTTTGCGAGAGTTCCTGGTCAAGCATGGATTCATAAACCTCTTCTGCCTGGCCGCCATGAAACAGATCACATTTCTCTATGCTTTTTCTCATGCTTTTAAGCATCTCATAGGTAAATAGAGCCTCAAAATCACGGCAGGCCTTTTTCAGCTTGGCATCCTTTTGATCAGCTGCTTTTATCGCTGAAGGCTGATCTGATGAGATTGTTGATATATCTTTCATTAACCGTGTCTCTCCTTTGATGGCCTGACTTTGAACAAATCCTAAATAATCTCAAGTTCAGCCTGCAAGGCGCCGCTAGCCTTGATGGCCTGGAATACTGTTATAAGGTCCCTTGGCGAAACCCCTATGGCATTCAGCGCCTTTACAACACTTCCGATATCAGCCTTTTCAGGGCGTATAAGCAGGAGCCTGTTATTTTCTTCCGTGACATTTACTTCACTGTCCGGTGTAACAACTGTTTCACCATCTGAGAATGGCGCAGGCTGGCTTACATTCTTCCTTTCCTTGATCTCAACACTCAGGTTGCCATGTGAAATAGCGATTGGCGAGATCATTGCCTTTTCACCCATTATAACCGTGCCTGTCCTTTCTGAAAGGACTATTTTTGCCTGCATATCGGGTTGAATCTCTATCTGCTCGAGTGAAGAGACCAGGGTGACATGATTGCCGGCATATGTTTCAGGTATCTTGATCTTTACTGTGCCGGCATCCACAGGGACTGCATTTTTGATCCCGAGTGTATTGTTAATGGCATCAGATACCCTGAGGGCGGTTGTAAAATCAGGACGGTCAAGTGCTATGGTTATATCTGTCAGCGAATTGAAATCAAAGTTTAACTCTCTTTCAACAAGGGCTCCGCCGGGAATCCTGGCCACTGTTGGATGATTTTTCTGGGCGCCGCCGCCTGCCGCACCTGAAGAGGCAAAACCTCCGACCAGGAGCGCACCCTGTGCCACTGCATAAATATTGTTGTCAGCGCCCTTAAGGGGTGTCATTACAAGGGTGCCACCCTGAAGACTTGTTGCATCACCTATTGACGACACAAGCACATCGAGAGTGCTGCCCTTTTTTGAAAATGGAGGTAGATTTGCAGTAACAATAACACCGGCCACATTATCTACCTTTATCTTTTCAGGCAGCGTATGGATTCCAAGATGTTCCATCATGTTTGCAAGTGTTTGAGTTGTAAACTGAGTTGAATTGCCGTCACCAGTGCCGTTCAGGCCGATTACAAGCCCGTAACCTATAAGCTGGTTGCTCCTCACACCCTTAAAAGATGCAATATCCTTGATCCTTGCCCCTGAAACGCATGTTGAATAGCCAAAAATAAAGAGGAGCGTAAGGATAACTAATTTTGAAAATTTATTAATATTAACCTGTTTCATCGTTGCCTCCGTTAAAATGGCCATATGATGTCTGCTGCCCTTGTAAGCCAGCCGGGACGCTGTTTATCACTTATTGCCCCTGTCCCAAGATACTCGATCTTTGCATCCCCTATGTAACTTGAAAGAACAGTGTTATCCGGTGATATATCAACTGGTCTGATGAAACCGGAAAGAATAATAATCTGTGTTTCACTGTTTACCCGTATCTCCCTTATCCCTTCAATAAGCAGATTCCCGTTTGGTTTTACATCAATAACCTTGGCGGTTATGGATGCAGTCATGCTGTCACCCCTTGAAGTCTGCCCTGTGCCATTGAAACTGTTGGCAAGAGAGCCCTTCAACATGCTTGAGCTGTTAAAGGCATTTCTTGCATCATCATTGCCAAGCGATGTGACATTTTTAATTTTACCTTCCCATCCCAGCATATTCTGAATGCCTGCATCAATAGATGAGTTCCTGCCTGTCTGTGTTGAGGCAGATTTGCTGGCCTTGCTTGTCTCAACAATATTTATTGTTACAAGGTCTCCGACTTTATATGCGCGAAGGTCCTGATAAAAATCCCTTGAGGCTTCATCAGAAAAAATGCTGGCAAGCGATTCAGGGTCTCTCTTATTAATATCCCTTTCAAAAGCCACAGTGCTTAAAGCAGGTTTTGTAACAGGCATCATGGACTGCCTCTGTGGTTGTTTGGCGGCGCAGCCTGTAAATGCTGCGAGGCAGAGTATAGTCATTATATTAATTGCTTTTACCATATTTTTGCTCCCGGGAAATGATTCCCTGTTATTCTTTTTTTAGAATTGGACCTGTACAAGATCATGTCTTTTTACTGTAGCTATTATTTCCTTGCCGCTGGCGATGTTCATTACCCTTATCTGGTCACCAATGCCTCCCTCCTCAAGCGCCTTTCCAGAGGCTGTAATGACAAGTTCATTATTTTCAGCCCTGATCATTACCTGTGCCCCCTTGATAATGGCAGGAGGCGCCATTACCATGCCGTTCTGAAGAGTCTGATCTGCCTGGATCCTTCTGGTTGCCCTTTTTCCTATAACATCTTCAATTTTCAATATTGAGCTTTTATTGCTTTTACCTTTTTCAGATACAACGGTTACATCATCCGATGAAATAAGCTCTCCTTTATTGATGTTTCTGGTTGCCTTTATAACCTCTTTAATGACGCCAACCTTTCCGGAGAGGACGATTTTTCTCTGTGGTTCGCCTTCCAGATAAAAGTCCACAGTAATTGAAACATTCCCTATAAAGCTGTTGTTCTGTTTTTCTGTTATCTCCCAGTCCAGCCTTCCCTTGGGGAATGCCAATGATGGCGGGGTATTTATCTTTTCTATTACTATCTCGTCCTTTTCAAAAGGTGAATTCTGAAGCACATAATCGGTAAATATTTTTTCAAGTGTTTTACCTGAGATAACCTGTGATTCTCTTTCAACAATAATGCTTTGAGGCATATTGAGGGTAATATCCTTGTCCCGGTTAATGTGACTGGCAACTCTGTACATGACGAGCTCTTTTTCAATCCTGCGTGTTGTATCAGGGGAAGGTGAAACAGAGATCTCAATTGCCCTTAACCTGTCAACACGTATATCATCCCCAGGCTGAAAGGAGGCGATGTCGCCAAGGGTGACTGTTTCACCATTAACAAGGGCCTTATCCTTTACCTTGATTTCAAGTGAAAGGCATATGGATGATGCCAGCATACATGCGGCAAAGGAAATTAACGAATAGGTGACTGACTTGAAAGTATTGCTAATCATGGCCTTTGTCCTATCTCTTTATATTGTTAGCCATCTGCATCATGTCATCAGCAGACCTTATTGATTTTGATGAAATTTCATAGGCGCGCTGACAGGCGATCATATTAACCATCTCTTCGACAACATCAACATTTGATATTTCCAGAGAATTCTGAACAATTGTACCAAAACCATCTACGCCTGGAGTCCCCTCTGTGGCCTCTCCTGATGCAGGGGTGGGGCTGTAATAATTACCGCCAAGGCTTTTCAATCCTGAGGGGTTAATAAAGTTATAAAGATTAATCTGGCCTGAAGCTGCAACGGTATTGCCATCCGCTTCCATTGCTGAAAGCATGCCGCCTTTATCGATTGTGAATTCCACAGCAGTTGGCGGTATGGAAATCTCCGGCTGAAGTCTGTCACCCTGTGAGGTAACAATGTATCCTTCATTGTCCAGCTTAAAGGAGCCGGCCCTTGTATAGACCTCTTCGCCATTGCTGATTACCTTGAAAAATCCATCACCTTCAATGGCCAGATCCAGATCATTGCCTGTCTGCTGGAAATCGCCCTGGGTGAATATCTTCTGCACAGATACAGGCCTTGTGCCCATACCTATCTGGATGCCTGTAGGTATCTGCCCGCCTGAACTTGTATCAGCACCGGGTGATTTCATATTCTGATACAGGAGGTCTTCAAAATCGGCACGGCTTTTCTTGAAACCGCTTGTATTTACGTTTGCAAGATTCTGTGCTATCACATCCATATTCAGTTTCTGTGCTGACATGCCTGATGCGGCTGTCCAAAGGCTTCTTATCATTTTTCTTCTCCTTGTTCCCTGTTTACAATATTATCTTAATCTGCCAACCTGGTTTATGGCCTGGTTATTTAGATCATCAATTGTTCTAATTGATTTCTGGTATGTCTCAAATGCCCTCAGGGCATGAATCATGTTGACCATCTCATCAGCTGCATTGACATTTGATAGCTCTGTGTATCCCTGAGATATGCCAGACTCGGCAGGTATCTCAACCTCGGGTTCATTAGTCTGGTTTACAAAAAGGGTTTTCCCATCCTTGATGAGCCCTTCATAATTATCAAAATCAACAACATCCAGCTGACCCATTGTGCCATCATCGGTCTGGATGTTGCCCTTTCTGTCAATACTTATGTTTTTGCCGGTTATTGTTATGGGGCCGGATTTGCCCATAACCCTTTCGCCGCCCTGTGTTATAAGAATACCATTTGTATCAAGGGTAAAATTACCTTTTCTGGTATATCTAATGCCGTTTTCCGTGCTGATCTTGAAAAAACCGTTTCCTGTAATGGCAATATCAAGCTTGTTGCCTGTAACATTGAGGTCTCCCTGTTCCATATCAGGCCTTATTGTCACATTTGCAGGCGCATTTGCTGACATTGATGTCTTATCAAGTATGTTCTGAAAGGATATCCTGTCTTTTTTGAAACCAATAACATTAATATTTGCCAGGTTGCTGGATATAATATCCATCCTGAATTCTTCTTTCATGCAAGCCCTGGAAGATTCAAGCATTCCGTTTATCATCTCTGCCTCCACATAAGATTGATATCTGCGAGTGATATTAGCAATTATCGTACCATTCACAATTTTGTGCTTCATGTACATTTCAGTCGGTGTATCTTGTTGAAATTAAAGAAGTAAATGTATTGGGCTAGTAAAGTTCATCATGCGGTTAATTCTGGCAGGCCGTCAGATATGAAGTACTTTCCCTGTGAGCGGCAAATATTACCTAGCGGGCAAGCAGACAGCCATCACTCTTCAGCAAAACTATTTTAAAAAAGGATTTGGCTGAAAGCTGTTAGGCGAATGCTTCATCTGGTACCTGACTCTTTCCGGATTGGCATAATCAGATAGTTGGCATGGTATTTGAAAGATACCGGAAACGAGTGCCTTATTATGAAAAGGAGATGATCATTTATGGGTATCAGGATAATTCCAGTATTCTTAATCCTGTCAATATGTCTGCTATTTACAGCCTGTTCAACCGGGGTGTTTGTAAAGATGCATTCAACTGCACCTGAATGGGGACCGGTATTTTTGGGCATGAAAAGGGGGGATGCAGAAAGACATCTGGGAACCCCCATGTACATCTCCCGGCTGAGTGAAAATGAGTACAAAGGGTTATATGAGTACCCTTCTGAACCAGATGCCAGGGAGACCCTCAGTTATGATATTATGGACTTTACCACATTCGGGCTTGGTTCTCTTATCATAAGCCCTGTTGACAGGGCCAAAAAGAGCAGGCACCTGATAGCAGTAGTCTACCGTATGGATGATAAAAATATTAATGATGACAGGGTCATAGATATTAAAGAGAATGTAAGGGTTTCAATGGATAAATAGCCTCTCCTTAAAAGGAGATGTTGCCGGGCGTGCGTGGGAATGGAATCACATCCCTTATGTTTCCCATACCTGTAACAAACTGGATGAGCCGTTCAAAACCCAGACCAAAACCTGAATGGGGGGCTGATCCGAACTTTCTTAGTTCAAGATACCACCAGTAATCATCAGGATTAAGCCCATTCTCCTTGATCCTTGATAGAAGGAGTTCATAACTCTCTTCCCTCTGGCTTCCGCCAATGATTTCTCCAATTTTGGGGAAGAGCACATCCATTGCCCGGACGGTTTTATTATCTTCATTAAGTTTCATGTAAAAGGCCTTGATATCCTTTGGATAATTTATAAGTGCCACAGGGCAGTTAAATGTCTTTTCACAGAGGTATCTCTCATGCTCTGCCTGGAGGTCACTACCCCATTTTACAGGGTACTCAAATTTTTCACCGGAGGATGCAAGTATGTCAATGGCCTCTGTATAGGTAAGGATTTTAAAATCCCTGGCTATGATGCCTTCAAGGGTTCCAATAATGGTCTTATCAATAAAATTATTAAAGAAATCCATATCTTCACGGCAGTTTTCAAGCACATACTTTAATATGTATTTGATAAATTCCGTTGCTGTTTTTATATCCCCATCAAGGTCACAAAAGGCCATTTCAGGTTCCACCATCCAGAATTCAGCAAGATGACGGGAAGTATTGGAATTCTCTGCCCTGAATGTGGGGCCAAAGGTATATACATCACCCATTGCAAGGGCATATATCTCTGCCTCAAGCTGACCGCTTACAGTCAGGTGAGATGGGGCACCGAAAAAATCCTGCTCAAAGTCGGGTTTACCATCTTTAAGGGGTATCTTGCCCAGATCAAAGGTGGTGACCCTGAACATGTCGCCAGCCCCCTCGCAGTCGCTTCCTGTAAGGATTGGTGTATGTATATAAAGAAAACCCCTCTCCTGGAAAAACTTGTGTATTGCTATACTCATTGCACTGCGTACCCTGGCTATTGCGCCAAAGGTATTTGTTCTGGGTCGCAAGTGGGCGATGGTGCGCAGGAATTCAAAGGAGTGCCTCTTTTTCTGTAAAGGGAATGTTTCAGGGTCTGCCCATCCAAGCACCTCTATGGCTTTTGCCTGTAATTCAATTTTCTGGCCTTTGCCGGGTGAAGGTACTGCATTTCCGGTTATTTTTACAGAGCATCCGGTCTGTATCCTGAGTATCTCATCATGGTAATTGGGCAGGGTTGAATCGGCAACAACCTGAAGGTTGCCAAGGCAGGAGCCATCATTAACCTCAAGAAATGAGAAACCTCCCTTGGAATCCCTTCTGGTTCTTACCCACCCCATTACTGTGATATTGTCCTCTCCCCTGTCAAGGGAGAGAACCCGGGCAACCCTAATATGTCTCAAGATTAACCCTCTTTCTTTTCAAAGTCCTTCATAAAGTCTATCAGGCTCTTTACCGCCTCTATAGTGGTTGCATTATAGAGGGATGCCCTGCATCCGCCAACAGAACGATGACCCTTAAGACCCTCAAGACCTGCCTTTGTTGCTGCTGAGACAAACCGTTTTTCAAGATCTTCATTAGGCAATCTGAATGTGACATTCATCTTTGACCTGCTGTCCTTGTCAGCAGTGCCCCTGTAAAAGCTTGAGCTGTCAAGGAAGGCATAAAGTGTTTCAGCCTTTTCGTTGTTCAGCTTTTCCATATTTTTAAGGCCGCCTATTGTCTCTTCAAGCCATTTAAGAACAAGGCCTGTTATATAGATGACAAAACATGGCGGTGTGTTGAACATGGAATTATTTTCCGAAAAGGTGGTATATTTAAGCAGGGTCGGGATATTTTTGGGCGTTCTCTCAAGCATATCCTTTCTGATAATAACCATTGCAGCGCCTGCAGGGCCAATATTCTTCTGGGCTCCGGCATAGATCATGCCAAATGGTTTAACATCAAACTGCCTGCTTAAAAAATCCGAAGACATGTCTGATATAAGGGGAACCCCGTTTGGATCAGGGAATTTTGCCCACTGTGTCCCTTTAATGGTGTTATTGGATGTAAAGTGCAGGTATGCGGCATTGCCATCCTCTTTAACATCATATGGGATATATGCGAAATTCCTGTCTTCTGAGGAGGCGATCACCCTGGTGTCAAGCCCCTGTATCTTTGCCTCTTTTATGGCTGCTGTTGACCATGTGCCTGTGTTTATATAGTCAACGGGTTTTCCGCTGACATTCAGGTTCATTGGCACCATGCAGAACTGCATACTGGCACCGCCCTGGATAAAGAGCACACAGTAATTGTCATCAAGGTTTAAAAGTCTTTTCACCCTTGCAATGGCAGTATCTATAACCTCATCAAAGGCAGTTGATCTGTGGCTGATTTCAGTAATGGACATCCCTGTTCCATTGAAATCAAGTAATTCCTCCTTTGCCTGTTCCAGTACTGGAAGGGGAAGGGCTGAAGGGCCTGCGTTAAAATTGTAAACTCTGTTTGTCATCTGATTCTCCTTGTTTTTTGCATATTTATTGCTTTCTAGCCATTTTTTGCGCTTCTATCAGGGGCTTTTTACGCCTTAAACCTTACAAAAATCATGTTGTTGTAGAAATATATAAAACTGTTTATTATTTCAAGTAATTATTTAATTCCCGGAACAGAAATTGATGGATAAAGCCATCTATTATGATATATTGCCTGCTGTTTTCAATTATTCTACCAAGGGGTTAATATGAGCAGAAAGGTACGGATAGACGAAGCTGAGTGCATAGGGTGCGGGAGCTGCGCTGATTTGTGTCCTGATGTATTTGAATTAAATCATGAAATTGAAAAGGCCTTTGTGATAAAACCTGAAGGCGGAGATGAGGAGTGCATTCTGGATGCAATGGGAGAGTGCCCCATGTCATGTATATTCTGGGATTAATAAAAAGGAGAAAAAATAATCATGCTTGAACTGAATAATACAATACTTGCGGTAATTGATATCCAGGGGAACCTTGCCCATGCCATGCATGACAAGGAGTCTCTGTTTAAGGCTGCCGGACAACTGATAAAGGGGGTTAAGTGCCTTGAAATACCAATGATACTCACTGAACAGAACCCGAAGGGGCTTGGCCCTACAATCCCTGAGATCAGGGAGCTTATGCCTGATGTAACAGCCATACCTAAGATAAGTTTCAGCTGCTGTAATGAAAATGCATTTATGGATGAGGTCAAAAGAATTGGTAAAAGGCAGATACTCATTTCAGGCATTGAAAGCCATATCTGTATATACCAGACCACAGTCCAACTCATTGATATGGGTTATGAGGTGCATATTGTAACGGATGCGGTTGCATCAAGGGACCCAAAAAACAGGAGGCTTGCCTTAATGAAGATGGAACATATGGGCGCAACAATGACCTGTGTTGAAATGGCCCTTTTTGAACTGATGAAGACAGCAGAGCACCCAAAATTCAGGGATATAGTTAAAATAATCAAGTAAAAATAGAGAATTGGCTATTTCTAAGATTTTAAAAATAAAGGATGTCAGCCTTAGGCTTTCATCCTTTATTTTTAACTTTCAACTTACGGCCTTGATCTTTCAGCCTTAAGCCTTGAGCCTTTTTCTTCAAATCTATCTGTCCCAGTCATCATCCAGACATTTTTTGCAGGCATCACACTTCTTGTCTGCATCATATACGCACTGGCCAGGGCCGTTGTAATAGATCTCCTTTCCATCATAAACACCGCCGAACATACCCTGCATGCATGCAGCCTGAAAAAAGATCGGCTTGTCAACACGCCTGAAATTAAGCGGGCAGTGGAGCACCCCGGCAGGTATGCGCACTATGGTAGGCTTTGTAATAATATACTCCTCCATCTCTTCGCCCAGGCAGAGCGAGATATCAGCATCAAATTCAAACATGTTGGGGAATGTCCCGCCCAGAAATATCAGATATTCCTCTACCGGATGGCGATGGGGAGTCCTGTCAAGAAAGAATGGTTTCACAAAGATCTGAAAGCCCACATTATACTTTGCGCCCGGTATCTGACATGCCCCCCTGAAATATGCCTGTGGTGAATAGACAAAGTCGGTGCCGACACCCTCTGCTGCTGCCTCGTTATATTCAGGCTTAAACTCATATACAAGTCTCTCATATTTTCTTTTTGTCATTGTTCATTCCTTTCCTGGTGTTTTAATTAAAAGTAGGGATATTTAAAATGGCTGCGCCATAAAAATCAACCGGTTTTTACCTGTCTGTTTTTTGAGGTTTTGGCTGCCCCCTATTGGATGAGATATAATCAGCCGCTGCATCTTCCATGAGGCTTCTAAATTTCCTTTTAATGCCGTTTACTGAATCAGCTCCGAATACGCTGTGCCTGGGCGATGAATAGACAAGCGCCTGTGAGCTCTTATTATCATACGTGGCGAAACTTATATCAAACTGATAAATAAGGGCTGAACCATATTCAATGCATCTGCCATACACATAAAAGAGTATCTTGCTCTCTTCTATAAGTTTACTGTTCATAAGCTCAACTGTAAATCCACTGCCTTCTTCTTCAGACTGAAAAACAAGGCTGTCTGAGATGGTCGCCTTGATATCTGAGCGCGACAGAATGACCTTTATTGTATCTTTAATATACCCTGATAATTGCCCGCATTCTTTTACATCTGCATATACCAGAACTGTCTGATAGTCTGATGCCTTGAGCCATTTGTGTTCACCTGCACTGGATACAGAGGCAGAAAAGATATTAAATATGAATACAATAAGAATTGATGCAGATTGAAAATATGTTTTCATAAAAAGGTACCTCATCTATTAGCGCTTTAATTTAAAAAGGTATAAATGTAAAGCCCTATTTTACAGACACTGATAAGAATCCTTTGTGGCTCCATATGCATGTATTTGACTAAAAAACATCCATGACCGAATGCCATTAGTTTTACAAGATATACAAGGTAGAGAATTAGTTGCATGGTTACCCCCATTCATGTATGTTGCGGGTGGGGGAATTGCAATAAGCGCATTCATTATTGGTTTTTCCTCTTGTCTTTCCATGCATTTTGATCTGATCTCTGACTTCTGGTCTCTGCCCTGTATAACATCCTACAGTTTAAAATGGTTGATTTATTCCAAATATGAATAAATGTAAATCTTATATAAAATACTTAACTTTAAGAAAAACTTATTTTATAATACCAGTCAAACGGATTAAAAATATATTCATATGGGCCAATCTTACATGATTAAAAAAGTTATTAAAAAAACAGATTTAAAAAAAGAAGATTCCATCAAGGAAGATCTTAAATACTGGCTAAAAAAAGATCCCATTGAAAGAATATCTGCTGTTGATCACCTGAGAATGCAAGCACATGGAAATTCAGAAAGACTTCAAAGAGTTGCTAGAGTTATTCAACGCTCATAATGTTGAGTATATGGTTTTAAATCCAGCACTGTCCGGTTAGGTTTTTGCATTTGACGATACCATTTTAAGTTTAGGTTCTTTAAAAAAGAAAGAGCCAGCGGATGAACCGGAATCTCTGAGTTCATTT
>CAYWRH010000067.1:0-21401 GCA_964460435.1 uncultured Desulfatiglans sp. | reverse complement strand
GAAATTTTTATGCAGCATAAGATTTGGCATATCATCCAGATTTCTTTTTATGACTTTATTTTCAGGAAAGAAGCGGATATAATTCTTTAGCGACGGGTCAACAACCCCTTCGCAGAAAATAATTATAAATGTGTTGAAGAGTTCCGACTCCTTTTCCATCTTTTTGGATTTTGGCCTTAACTCGCTTTTGTCCACAAAGCTGTATTCAACATCATTTTTCAGGTAGTTATTGAAAGAATCAATAAGTGATATCTTAATTAGCCGCAACTCAAGTGAGTCTCTCATTATCTCATATAATGATCTCCTGAGTTTTTCGTAGTAATTAAGGCGTTCCCTGTAGAGCCACATATTGAATTTTTTTAATAAGTAAAATGTGATATAAAAAACTATGCTAAAATATATAAAAATAAGGTTAATGTCAAATGAAAGTAGAAAAGTATGAACTATTTAAGCCAGTAAAATCCCCTGATTTTAAGATAGAGGGGGGAATCATATGAAAAAAGGGTTTCAAAAGGCAGGGGTTATTGGGGCGGGTGTTATGGGTGTTAATATTGCAGCGCTACTAACAAACTGCGGCATTGAGACCTGCCTGCTTGATCTTGTGCCCCCTGCCTCTGATAAAAACAGAGATATTTCAGATAAAGTATACAGAAACAGTATCGCACTAAGGGGTATAGAGCGTGCAAAAGGGCTAAACCCCTCTCCATTCCTCAAACCGGAGTTTGCAGAGTGTATCAGGATTGGCAATATTGAGGATGATATCGACCTGTTAGGTGATGCTGACATTGTTATTGAGGCTGTGACTGAGGATATAGAAGTAAAAAGGGCAGTCTATAAAAGGATACAGGGGGAGCTTAGACCAGGGGCCATTGTTACATCAAATACCTCCGGTATACCTGCATCAAGACTGTGCGAAGGATTTTCTTCATCATTCAGAAAACATTTTGCAGTTACCCATTTTTTTAACCCCCCGAGATTAATGAAGCTTGTGGAGATTGTCCCTGGGCCTGAAACCCTTCCTGATGTCACAGACAAGCTGGCGGAATTCTGTGAAGGCCGACTGGGTAAGAATGTTGTTTTTGCCGGGGATACGCACAATTTTACAGCAAACCGCATTGCCATGTTTACCACCCTGAATAATATCAGGGTTATGATGGAACTGGGTCTTTCATTTGAGGCAATTGATGAACTCACTGGCACGGTTATAGGTTTTGCAAAGAGCGCAACATTAAGGACAACCGATATTGTCGGGGTTGATACGCTTATTCATGCGGCAGAAAATGTCTTTGATAATCTTCCCGGTGATGAAAGGCGTGAGATATTTGCTGTCCCTCAGATAATCAGGGATATGGCCGACAGTAGACTGCTTGGTGATAAAACCGGGAGCGGTTTTTATAAAAAGGTCATTGAAGATGATGGCGCAAGACGCATACTTGTGCTTGATACAAGGAGCATGACATACAGGGAAATGGGGCAGGTACAATTTGACTCCCTTGATGCTGCCAAAAGGATTGCCGATACCTGTTCAAGGATAATGACCCTCTATTATGCATCAGACA
This sequence comes from uncultured Desulfatiglans sp., assembly GCA_964460435.1. GTDB lineage: Bacteria > Desulfobacterota > DSM-4660 > Desulfatiglandales > HGW-15 > JAAZBV01. Next base: position 19,842 of record CAYWRH010000067.1, on the reverse strand, counting down.
AGGCAGGCATATTTACCTTCAGGACAAGGAGTGATGAATTTATTTATGCAGCAAACCGGATACCTGAAATAGCGGGTGACATCCTTACTATTGATAATGCCCTGAAGTGGGGTTTTAACCGTGAAATGGGGCCTTTTGAGATGTGGGATGCTGTGGGGCCTAAACGATCGGCAGCCCTTATGGAGTCTCATGGTTATAAAATACCTTCATGGGTCAGGCGTATGCTCAATAAGGGCTTTAAAACCTTCTACACCTCAGATAATGGAAAAAGATATCATTATGATCCTTTAACCGATGATTACAGGGAAGATACCAAAAAAAGGTGAACCCTTGACTGTAGAAGTTTTTCATTAAAGATTATTGTGAAATTATTCTAAAAATAATAAAATGCTAAAACCTGATTGACAAACAGTCTATTAATAAATATAAAAGACGATTTTTTATTTATCAAATTTTGTGCAGAGGTAATAGATGAAAGAGGATATACAAAAGATTAGAAATATCGGGATCAGTGCACACATTGATTCAGGTAAAACGACTCTCACTGAGAGAATATTATATTATACAAAAAGGATTTTTACTGTCCATGAGGTAAAGGGCAAAGATGGTGTCGGCGCCAAGATGGACTCCATGGAGCTTGAAAGGGAGCGCGGCATAACCATCTCTTCTGCTGCCACATACTGCGAGTGGAACAAGCACATGATCAACATTATTGATACACCCGGCCATGTGGATTTCACAATCGAGGTGGAAAGGGCATTGAGGGTTCTGGATGGCTCCATACTTGTATTATGTGCGGTAGGCGGCGTGCAGTCACAGACCATAACCGTGGACAGGCAGATGAACAGGTACAAGGTTCCAAGGCTTGCATTTATCAACAAGTGTGACAGGTCAGGCGCAGATCCCTTCAGGGTTGTAAGACAGATGAAAGAGAGACTCAACCTCAATGCTGTTCTTATGGAGATACCTATCGGGCTTGAGGGTGATCTTGCCGGTGTTGTGGATCTCATTTCAATGAAAGCTTTGTATTTTGAAGGCAACTTTGGCGATGACATAATCATCAAGGAAATCCCTGATGAGCTTAAAGCTGAAGCGGAAAAAAGAAGAGAAGAGATGCTTGATGCGGCCTCCATGTTTTCCGATGACCTTATGGAGGCTGTGCTTGAAGGCAAAGCGGATGAGGGTATGATTATCAGCGCCATAAGAAAGGGTACCCTGGCCAGGGAGCTCACGCCTGTATTTTTAGGCTCAGCATATAAGAATATCGGCGTTCAGGTACTGCTAGACGGTGTGACAAGGTATCTGCCTTCGCCAGTCGAGGTGGAAAATATTGCCCTTGACCTTGATGACAATGAAAAGGAGATAGTTCTTGAATCAAATCCTGATGCCCCCCTTGTTGCCCTTGCGTTCAAGCTTGAGGTGACACCATACGGCCAGCTTACATACCTGAGAATTTACCAGGGGTCGATCAAAAAGGGTGATGATCTGGTCAATACAAGGGACAGGAAAAGACTCAAGGTTGGAAGGCTTGCAAGAATGCATGCAGACGAGATGGAGGATATCACAAGCGCAAAGGCAGGCGATATAGTTACCCTTTTCGGTGTGGACTGCTATTCCGGCGATACCTTTACAGACGGCAGCGTCAGGTATTCAATGACCTCTATCTATGTGCCCGAACCTGTAATATCACTTAGCATTACGCCAAAGGACAACAAGGCCAGGATCAATATGTCAAAGGCCCTTAACAGGTTCACCAAGGAAGACCCGACATTCAGGTGCAGGGTTGATGAGGAGTCAAGCCAGACAATTATCTCCGGCATGGGCGAGCTGCATCTGGATATCTATGTTGAGAGGATGAAAAGGGAGTTTGGCGCTGAGGTGGAAACAGGCATGCCGCAGGTGGCATACCGTGAGGCCATTTCAGTAAAATCCGAATTCAATTATACTCACAAGAAACAGACTGGCGGCGCCGGCCAGTATGGCAGGGTGGCTGGTTTTATGGAGCCATCCGAAAATGAGAGTTACGAGTTTGTTAACAGCATCAAGGGTGGTGTTATCCCGACAGAATACATCCCTGCCATTGACAAGGGGTTCAGACAGTGCCTGCATAAAGGGCGCCTTATCGGCTTCCCGGTTATAGGGATGAAAATAACCATAAATGACGGCCAGTATCACCCTGTTGATTCATCAGAACTTGCATTTTCACAGGCGGCTATTGGCGCATTTAACCAGGCATACAGCAAGGCAAAGCCTATTATACTTGAACCAATCATGAAGGTATCTGTTGAGTGTCCGTCAGAATACCAGGGGAATGTGATGTCCTCTATCAACCAGAGGAGGGGCATGATAATAAGCTCAACCGAAGACGGTGTGTTCTCTACTATAGACTCCGAGGTCCCCCTCTCCGAGATGTTTGGTTATGCAACCATATTGCGCTCTCTTACCCAGGGAAAGGCCGAGTTTACAATGGAATTCAGCAGGTATTCAAAGGTGCCGGAGGCAATATCAGAGGATCTTAAAAAACAGTATGCCGAAAAGGCAAAGGGAGGGAGATAATTATGAATGATTTTATTAAGGTCAGTCCTTTAAAACTGCTTGAGATGTCTTCTGGTGACGGTCTTGGCAAAGGTAACCTTGGGGTGCTGATGGCAAGGGCCGGCGTTGGAAAAACCGCATGTCTGATCCATATAGCATTTGATATGCTGTTCAGGAAAAAGAAACTTGTGCATGTTTCACTTGAGGACACCCCTGAAAAGGTTAAATCCTATTATCAGGTTATTTACTCTGATCTTGTAAAGGCCCTTGGCGTCAACGATGATACAGAGGGGCGTATGCTTTTTGAAAGAAACAGGATGATACTTGCCTATCTGCATAAGAGTTTTGAGATAAAACGGCTCAGGTCAAACCTTGAAAACCTGAAAGCACAGATAGACTTTGTCCCTGATATACTTATTGTTGACGGGCTTGATTTTGAAAAGGTAGATAGTTCAATAATGAAGGACTTTAAAAAGGTTGCTGAGGATTTTGACGTTGAGATATGGTTTTCAGCCCTTTCTCACAGGCACATCACCGATAAAAATGAAAAGGGAGTACCCTATCCATGCAGCCGTGTTGATGAGTTTTTAAGCGTTATTATACAGCTTGAGACCGGCGAGTCAGGCATTCTGTTAAAGCTTGTCAAGGATCATGATTTTAAGGTCAGCGCTGACTCATCCATTCGTCTTGATCCCAATACATTTCTTGCTACCACTTAAGGATAAGAGAAAATACAAAATGCAATTCACCACGGAGAACACGGAGAGCACGGAGTAAAAGCTTAAGAGATTAAAATCTCTGTGAACTCTGTGCCTCTGTGGTGAAAATTTTTCTATTAAATCGTTATATTGGAAAATTCAAAGCACCTTAATTGATTTTTAATCTAAACCGTGTTTATATGAACCCCGCTTTTAAAAGCGGGGTTTCTTTTTTCATCTCAATAGAGTGATACTTAAGGTTATAAGCGATTGCAAGTTTTTGGACAGAAAAATATCATTAAGACTGTTGTAAGCAGACGGATGCTTGTTTCGCTTATTATGGGGTTTTCATGCGGTTTGCCTCTACTTTTGACTCTGGGCCTCCTGCAGGCATGGATGAAGGATGAAAATATCGATCTTGCCATTATCGGCATGGTCAACCTTGTTCAGATACCCTATACATGGAAATTCATATGGGCGCCCGTAGTTGACAGATTTCGCCTTCCCTTCCTGGGAAGAAGAAGAGGCTGGCTTCTCATATCACAGTTGCTCCTTATGATATCCATAATGGCGCTCGGGTTTTCAAATCCTCTGGATAACCTTTTTTTGATGATGGTTATGGCAATGCTTGTGGCCTTTTTCAGCGCCACACAGGATATCGTTGTTGATGCATACAGGAGGGAAGACCTGCCTGATAATGAGCTTGGACTCGGGTCATCCCTTTATATGTCGGGTTATCGTTTCGGAAACATGGTTGCCTCGGGCGGCGGTATGATAATGGCTGATTTCATATCATGGTCAGCAGTCTATACAATTATGGCGATGTGCATGTTTATCGGGATTATTACGACCCTGTTTACCCCTGAACCGAAAGAGGTTGCTGGCACGCCTGTTACCCTAAAAGCAGCGGTTATCGAACCATTTGTTGAATATTTTAAACGCAATGGCGCCTTATGGATGCTTGCCTTTATCCTCCTGTACAAGGTTGGAGACATGATGGCGAGCGCTATTACCACGCCATTTTACATGGATATCGGCTTTACCAAGACTGAAATAGGGGCTGTGGTGAAGGTATTCGGCACATGGGCAATAATTATCGGCGCCATTATTGGCGGCACAATGATCGTAAAGCTCGGGATAAACAGGAGCCTCTGGGTATTTGGTTTTCTGCAGGCAGTTTCAACAGCCGGGTTTGCTGTGCTCGCAAGGATCGGCCATAGTCTGCTTGCACTTTCAGGGGTCATTGCCTTTGAAAATTTTTCAATGGGCATGGGCACAGCAGCATTTTTAGCCTTTATGGCCTCTATAACCGATAAGAGATTCACAGCCACCCAGTATGCCCTTCTCTCAAGCCTTATGGCTGTTCCGCGTGTTATTATATCAGCGCCAACCGGTTACCTTGCAAAGATCATGGGCTGGGAACCCTTTTTTATCTTATGCACTGTTATTGCAATCCCCGGAATGCTCCTGCTTCTAAAATTTGCCCCCTGGAATGAAAATAAATAGGGTATCCTTGCCAGCACCCCTGTCAGCATCCCATTACCTGGTCTATTGTTTCGATACTCCTGAACCTGCTGTATTCAGCCTGTTTTACCGGATAATCCCATGTCCCTGCCCTGTGTACAATATCTCCCCCAAAGCCCGCTTTAAATCTGTACATCCCGTAAAATGGATGATCAGGATCATTCGAAGGCGGAACCGCTCCCATATCATAAGCCATGCACCCCCTTGATCTGGCAAGGAGCATTGCTTCCCACTGAACAGCGTATGGGGCCATAAGGTTACGTTTATGATTTGCAGAGGCACCAAAGAGATAGGTTGCTGTTCTGCCTGAGATAGCAACTATGGCCCCTGCAAGTATGTCACCTCCATGTTCAGCAAGCAGAAAATGGATCTCAGGTGAGTGAGGTGCACAATCAAGGGCCATAAAGAGCGCATAGAACTTTTTGTAATCACATACTGTAAACCTGTTTCTTAAAGCGGTCTGCTTATAAAGGTCATAAAACTCCGGGAGTTTAAATATGGATGCCTTAAAAACCTTTACCCCCTTTCTTTTTGAAAGACCAATATTATACCTTGTCTTGCTTTTCATTCCGGCATAGATACGCTCTGTATCCGCTGTGAGATCTACAATCACTGTATCAGCTACTGTTAAATCAAATGCCGCCTTCCTGATGTTCCACATTCTAGTCCCATAATTCATCCTCAGTTCACGTAGCCTTGATTCAGGCCGTTCCATTAACAGACCCTTCTGAGAATTGCTGCCTTCCTGATGGGAATATTGGTCAGACCATGGAAGATCATAACGTATAAAGGCTGTTTCAGGGTTAAGGTGCATTAATAACACCTCTGACAGCTCTTCCAGAAACATACCATACCTTTCCGGTTCAGGGCCATGCTCGGGCCCATGCGGGACATAGGCGGCTGACATATTTTCACCAATATCCTTTGTGAGCACAAGGATATCCCCGAACTTGTCACTAAGGAAGAGGTCAAAGGCAAGGGGCCTCCACCCCAGTCTTTTTTTTACCTGGCCCCAGTAACATGTCTGATATAGTATATCTGTGGGGATAAGTTCATTTGATCTTTTTGGAATCAATTCGATATTCATAAATATAAACCCCGGTCTCCTGTTGTCTGCTATGGTTTCAGTCTTTTCTTTTTCGCTTTTATCTTTTCAGGATGCTGAATTACCCTGTCAATCTTGAGCCGCCTTTTGCATAATGGCACTCTCCATTCAACTGTGTCACCAACCCTGTAACCCAGCACTGCTGAGCCGACAGGCGCCAGTATGGAGACCTTTTTGTCATCAAGGTCTGCATTCTCAGGAAATACAAGCGCAAATGTCATTCGCTGTTTTGAATCAAGGTCAATCACAGTTACCTCGGAATTCATGATCACAACATCATCAGGTATCTCCATATCATCGACAATATCTGCCCTCTCCAGGTCATCCATGAGCCTTTCAATGTTATCCCTCTGCTGGCTGTTTCTCTGGAGCGCAGCATCCAGAACAGGTTCAAGCCTCTTTATGTCTTTTTCAGTGATATATAATTTGTTTTCCATTTTATCAGTTCTATGCCTCCGGTTTTTTAATCATTTAATCATTCATCATTATTATGAAAAAATATCTTTGCCGCCTGTTTGCTCTTTTACAGAGATATAATCCACAAGAGACCTCAAATCTTCAGCCACGATTGGCCTGACCATATAATAGAGTATCCCTTTTTTCCGTATCCTGGATTCCATTTCCCTTGAGTTTTTATCGGTCATGACCACTATCCGTGAATCAGCAGATATCCCCTTTATTTTTGTAATCAGATCCTCTCCCTTCATGTCAGGGAGGTTAACCTCCATAATTACAAGGGCATAGGTTTTTTCTTTAAAGGTTGTTAATGCATCTTTACCGTTAATGCAGCGCATTACCTCATGTCCCCAGTCTGTGAGCAGTTCACCTGCTGAAATACCCGGAGATTCATCGTTTTCAACAACAATTATCCTCATCTTTGAAACCCGCCTTTACACCTTTTATGAGCAGGCAAAATACCCCTTTCATTGGCCTTATAAACAACCTCCAGGTATAAATATACTTTTTACCTGCTTACAAGTGCATGGTTGTATAATATAAAGCAATTTATTTGCCTTATAATTGAACTTAACCTAACTGCTTGATATAACGTGTAATGTTGAGGGTTGTCTGAGGCGAAGAGGACAGGTGTGCTTTTCATATATGGGCGTTATAGCCCGCTTAACAGGTTGTAAATAGCTAATTAATTGAATTAACATGAAAAGATATTATGGGCTTTATAGCCCGAAATGAGCTATATTAGCCCGTATCTTTTAATTTTTCTAAAGAGTGCCCTTCTGGAGATGCCAAGCGATTGTGCGGACAGGGTCCTGTTCCACTGGTTTTGTTCAAGTATCTTTTTTATGGTGGTTTTTTCGATCTCTTCCAAAGTCTCGCCTGGAATATTGTAATTTTTCTCCTCAATTGTCTGAGCAGTATCAGCGCTCTTCATAAAATCCCAGCGGCCAACACTCAGATAACGTCGTATCACATTCTGTAATTCCCTGATATTCCCGGGCCATGTATAATTGACCATTGAGTCCATAACCCTTGAGGGGATGGCCGGTTTTTTATTGCCCTCAGTAAATAGTGTAAGAAAATGGTCAACCAGGAGAGGGATATCCTCCGACCTCTCTCTAAGTGGTGGCAGTTTTATCGGGATAACATGAATGCGGTAATAAAAATCCTCCCTCATATCACCATTTTTTATAAGCTCTGTGAGGTTTCTGTTGGTAGCTGCGATAACACGGAAGTTTGATTTTTTAGATCTGTTGCTTCCTACAGGCATATAATCCCTGCCATCAATGGCGCGTAAGAGTTTGATCTGCATAATAAGAGAGAGTTCTCCCATTTCATCAAGGAAAAGGGTGCCGCCGTCAGCAATATCAAGGTATCCCAATTTATCGGAATATGCCCCTGTAAATGAACCCTTTTTATGTCCGAAGAACTCGCTTTCAAGAAGGTTTTCCGGTATTGCTCCGCAGTTGACTGTAACAAACTCCTTTTCATGTCTGGAACTCAGATCGTGGATAGCCCTTGCCACCAGCTCCTTTCCTGTGCCTGATTCACCAAGTATGGTTACGTTATTGTCTGTTGCAGCCGCCTTGAGTATGAGTTCATACACCTCCTGCATGGCAATGCTTTTGCCTATGATATCCCTGAACCTGTAACGCTCCTTCATGGATGATCTAAGATGGATATTTTCCTGACGCAGCGCCTCTGCCTCCTCCTTTATTGACCTCTCACGGTTTATCCTCTCTGTGCAATCCCGCAGGGTAAAAAGCGTGGTATTATTTCCTTTTAACCATATTGAAATCCGCTCCCCCTCTATCCAGAACTCCTTTCCATCTCCGGTCACACATCTGGTAGTGAATTTCCTTTCAGCATCTGAAGAGCCGGCATCAGTTGTAAATATATTGTCATCAAACCTGATGATCCCTTTCTTTAAAATAGTATTGACATTATCCGGTTTCTGATTCCTATTTGCCCCAAGGCCAAACAATTCAATAAAGGCAGTGTTTGCAAATATTATTTTCTCTCCACGCATAAGGGCTAACCCGTCGCTTATATGCTGTGCTGTGATACGATAGAGCTCTTCACTCTCCTGCAATGCCTTTTCTGCCCTTTTTGTAAGAACAATTTTACTGATCTTTTCTGCTATTACCTCAGCCAGTTTCACCTCTTCCCTAAGAAAAGGGCCGTGGAAAGAGGGAGGTCTTTCTTCCGAATAGTATATTTCAAGAAGCCCTTTTTCTTTTTGACCGGCTAAAAAGGCCTTTGAAAGCCTCCATTCGGTTTCCTTAAAACTGGCGGTCATGTAGTGGCGTTTACCCAGGATGATCCTTGCGCAGGTAATTTCAGGGTACTGCCATGCAGAAGGGATGGCATTGACTGTCCCCTGGAGCACATCATCAAGGCTGGTACCTGGCCTTTCAAACAGTTCAGAAATATTATACAGACAGTTCAACTCCTTGACCCTCTCCTCAAGGTGGTATGATAACCTGCTGAGGGCCTCCCTATTTTTCCCTGTCCTTTTTGTCTTTGAATTCTTATTTTCCATAGGGCCTTAATGAATCTCAAGTTTACATAAAAGATTCTTTTCCTTTATACCAGAATGGCTTTAAAAGTGAAATGAGTAATAACATTTGTTCCATTGCATAATTAGGCTGTTAATGGTAAACATTTAATCCCTGGATGAGGGTATTCCATATGAAAGGTAAATGCTATGAGAACAGGGCGCAATGATTTCTGCCCATGCGGGAGCGGGCTCAAATATAAAAAATGCTGCCTGAAAAAGGAGCAGTCAGACTCTGAAGATCAAAAGAGCCTCTATTTTAAAAAATTCGGAATAAAGATAAAGACAGATAGGGATATTGAGGGGATGAGGCTGGCAGGAAAGCTCGCTGTCGAGACCCTTGAGCTTGTAAGGGGATACATTAAGCCAGGCATTAAGACTGATGAGATTAATAACATTGTTCATGAATTTACCATAAAAAACGGGGCAATCCCGGCGCCATTAAACTACAGGGGATATCCGAAGAGCGTATGTATCTCCATCAATGAGGTGATATGCCACGGCATACCCGGTGAACGAAGGTTAACGGATGGGGATATAGTTAATATAGATGTTACGCCGATCCTGAATGGCTATTATGCGGATGCCAATATGACCTTTCTTGTTGGCAATGTATCGCCTGATGCAAGAAAGATCGTGAATGTGGCAAGGGAAAGCCTTAGGGCTGGTATGTCCATGATAAAACCCGGAAATGCTATCGGCGATATAGGCTGGGCAATACAACAGTATGCAGAGGGTGAGGGCTGCTCAGTTGTGCGTGATTTTGTCGGGCATGGTGTGGGCCTGGATTTTCATGAGGCGCCCCAGATACCCCACTATGGAAGAAAAGGGCAGGGGCTTAAGCTGATACCAGGTATGACCTTTACTGTTGAACCGATGATCAATCTTGGTAAAAAAGAGCTGCATATCCTCTCTGATAAATGGACAGCAGTAACTGATGATGGTTCACTCTCTGCCCAGTTTGAACAGACATTTCTTGTAACAGAAGAGGGCTATGAAAGCCTTACCCCATTTGATCTTGATACGCCTTTCTAGCAGGGCATTTTATGATTGAAAGATTAAGAGCCAGGGCCCTTGAACTGGGCTTTATCGCTACAGGTTTTTCAAGACCGGCAAAACCCCTTTTTTTTGATCAATACAGAAGATGGGTAGATTCTGGCAAAAATGCCGGAATGGTTTGGATGCAGAGAAACATGGATATAAGGGAAGACCCTGAAAGGCTTTTGAGCGGTTGCAGCACTATTATATCCCTTGCTTACCCCTACCCAAAAGAAAAACCTGCAACTTCAGACGGCTATACCATTGCGAGGTACAGCACCCCCCTCCAGGATGACTACCACATACGCCTAAAGGCAAAATGCAAGGAGCTTTCCAAATATATTGAAGAGATATACAAAGGTGCATCATCAAGGATACTGATTGATTCAGCCCCAATGCTTGAGCGGAGTTTTGCCTATTCTTCTGGTGTAGGCTTTATCGGTAAAAACAACATGCTCATTATACTTGGCTATGGCTCATATTTCTATCTTGCCGAGATACTGACCACTGCCACAATTGATATCCCGGTAATAGACCCATGCACCAGCCTGTGTGGCTCATGCACTGCATGTATAGATGCCTGCCCCACAGGGGCGCTTAAGGGCGCCTTGGATTTTGATGCCTCCCTTTGTCTATCATACCTTACAATTGAGGCAGAAGAGCTGGTAAACCCCTTTATGGGCAAGTTGATGAACAGATGTTTCTTGGGCTGTGACATATGTCAGGAGGTATGCCCCTTAAATAGCGGAAAACCAGAGATAAGGTGCATGCCTTCAACAGAAAGCCTCATGAAAATGACAGATGATGATTTTATACAGGTCTATGGAAAGACAGCCCTTTCACGGCCAGGTCTAAGAAGGATCAGGGCAAACATAAAGGCTGTTTGCGGGGCAGGCTAAAGAAAGGCAAGATATTTTTCAAGCTCTTCATTGAGCTCCGCATCATCGGATTCATCCTTAAAAAGTTCAAATGAATCATAATTGGCATACTCTCTGTTTTGAACATCTATCTCACATTCAGGAAAAAGCATCCTAAGGCACTCTATGAGATTACTGTCCTGATCTGTTCCCCCTGACATTATGACTATCTTTTCCATTTTTCCCCCCTGTTAGGTAAGAATATAATCTTTAAACAGCAAAGTAATCACCCTGAATTAATAGATTGCAAATGGTATGCCTGACAGCCATTATTTTGCCTGTCAAAAATAATGATAAAAATCAAACATATAGATGTTTGTTTGAGTAGGCGTTTAAGGAAGCAGGTAGCCTGTAGTCAAGATATTGACGTTGATATCTTTATACTGCCAGTCATTGTCAAAAAACCTGGTTAATAGGAAGGTGGAAAACTGTTATTTTGTTCCCCGTGTTCTCCGTGCTCTTGTATGGTAGGAGTGACAAGCTAAAATTTAACCGCAAAGACGCAGAGGACGCTAAGAAAAACAAAAAGTATTTATTGATAACATAAAAAGGCTTTTCTCCGTGTCCTCTGTGATCTCCGTGGTGAAAAATATATTATTTTAAAATCTCCCTTGCTGTAACAAGCCTCATGATCTGGTTTGTACCCGTATAAATCTGGATGAGCTTTGCATCCCTCATCATCCTTTCAACAGGGTAATCCTTCATATAGCCATACCCGCCCAGAATCTGTACCGCGTCGGTTGTTACCTTCATTGCATTGTCGGATGCCATGTATTTGGCAACAGGGCATGATATGGCTATCCCGTTTTTATCGTTATTATCAAGATCATATGCTGCCTTATAGGTTAAAAGCCGGGAAGCCTCTGTGCCTGCTACCATATCAGCCAGCATAAACTGTATTGCCTCCTGTGCTGCTATGGGCTTGCCAAACTGTATGCGCTCCTTTGTGTATTTTACCGTCTCATCTATTGCACCCTGGGCAAGGCCGACCGCCTGGGATGCCGCAAGCATTCTGCCCACCTCAAAGGACTTCATCATGCATATAAAGCCGTCACCCTCTTCACCCAGCCTGTTATTAAGTGGTATCTCAAGCTCTTCAAAAAATATCTGTGTGTTTACACACCCCTTCATGCCCATTTTTTTTTCATTTTTGCCGTAAACAATGCCCTTTGTATCCTTATCCACAATAAAGGCGGTCATCCCCTTTGCCTTTTTATCAGGGTCTGTGTAGGCAAACAGGGTCATGAAATCGGCAACAGAGCCGTTTGTAATAAAACATTTCTGGCCATTTACCCTGTAGCCATGTTCATGCCTTATGGCCCTTGTCCTCATGGCCTGTATATCGGAACCTGCATCAGGTTCAGTGGCAACAAAACAGGCAAGCTTGCCCTGTACTGCCATATGTAGATATCTCTTCTTCTGCTCCTCATTGCCGAGAAGCATTATCGGAGAGAGGCCGTCTGCCTGGGCAATAAGAAGGAGTGCAGCCGATGCGCTTGCCTTTGAGATCTCCTCAAGTATCATGGAAAATAGCAGGCGGCTCGCACCAATCCCGCCGTACTCTTCAGGCACAAGGGGAGAAAGAAGACCGTTTTCTGTAAACAGCTCAACAAGCTGCCACGGAAACCCGTCGGTTTCATCTATCTCTGCTGCAACCGGTTTTATCTTTTCACGTGTAATCCTTTTTACTGTTTCAAGTATGCTCTTTTCTTCATCATTTAATATAAACATATGGCCGCCTCCCAAGTTTTATATCTGCAAGCAATTTATTTTGAATGCCCTTTACTGATAGCTGAATGGTAAAGGCTGATAGCTTATATCCCAAAAAAGTGTTATTGAGATGAAGACTATATAGCATAAACAGGCAAATTTTCAATTCCCTATTATGCTGATGCAACACCTGTTGTAAACATAGCCTCTATCTGCTATTCTGTGAACAAATAAAGGAGAAACAATGAAAAAGATTGGTAAATTTCATTTGATTACAGATTCGGTCATTCAGAGCAGGTTCTCCCATGTGGAGCTTGCAAAAATGGCTATTAAGGGCGGGGCAGATACCATACAGTACCGCTCAAAATCAGGGTCAACCCGTGAGATGATAGATACGGCCATCAAGATAAAGACCCTGTGCGCAGAGGCAGGGATACCCCTCATAATAAATGACAGGGTGGATGTGGCTATTGCATCAGGGGCAGACGGCGTTCACCTGGGGGATGATGATTTCCCAATTCCCCTTGCGAGAAAGCTCCTTGGCCCTGATGCAATAATAGGGGGCTCTGCAGGAAATATTGATGATGCATTAAGGTGTTTTGATGACGGTGTGGATTATATAGGGTCAGGGCCTGTGTATGGCACAAAGACAAAAGCGGATGCCGGAGAAGCAATCGGTGTGGAAACCATAAGAAGCATCAGCGCAAAGATACCTGTTCCTGTAATTGCAATAGGGGGTGTTACTGCGGGTGATGTGGAAGAGCTGCTGGCAGCAGGCGCACACGGTGTTGCGGTTATTTCAGCAGTGTGTTTAAGTGATGATCCTGAAAGAGAGGCACGGTTGTTCAGTGAGGCTTTACGCTTAAGGAAATAAAGAACCATGATACGAAAAATATCAGACATAGGTGAATTTGACCTTATAGAACGCATCAGGAAGATAATAGACAATGCTGGTCATAAGCCAGGTCTTTTAATACACGGTATCGGTGATGATGCTGCTGTATTTAAGCCTGAGCCCGGTTATGAGATGGTTATTACATGTGACTCTATGGTAGAGGGGCGTCATTATCTCAAAGAGTATATGGACCCAATAGAAATCGGCAGGCGCGCAATGGTCATGAACATAAGCGATATAGGGGCTATGGGGGGTATACCCCTCTATGCCCTTGTTACGCTGGGTCTTACCGCATCTGAAACAGTCGAGGAGATAGAGGATATTTACAGGGGTTTCTTGCAGGAACTGAAACCATTTAATGCCTCAATTATTGGGGGCAATATCACAAAGACAGCTGGAAATACCTTCATAGATATAACCCTTATAGGTAAAGTAAAAAAAGGGTGCATAGCCCTGCGTTCTGGCGCAAAACCAAACGATGCAATCATGGTAACAGGTTATCCAGGGAGTTCTGGTGCAGGATACCGGCTTATAGCAGATGGCAAGGCCATGACAAACGAAAATAAAGCCTTAATGGATGCATACCTGCGGCCAGCTCACAGGGCAAAAGAGGGCCATGTACTTGCAGTTTCAGGCATGATAACATCCATGATGGATATTAGTGACGGCCTGTCTGGCGATCTTTATCATATATGTGAAACCGGAAACTCAGGAGCAGAGATATGGGAAGAGATGCTTCCCGTATCAAGTGCCCTCAGCAGCATATCTGCTTTATATAAAATAACTCCTGCTGACTTTATTCTTGCGCCAAGCGATGATTACGAACTGCTCTTTACCTGTGCACCGGAAAAGATAGATGGCATAAAAAAAACACTATCTGAATTTAACTGCCCTGTAACACATATTGGCAATATAGTCACGAAGGCACAGGGTATAACCTTGATCGATAGTAATGGTCAAAGAAAGCCGCTTGATAAAAAAGGCTGGGATCATTTCAGGAAAAGTTAAGTAATGCACCTGAAGATGCAACATAATATCTAAAGGTGCACTATATTTTCTAGTCCCGCTTGGTGTTAGGGCACATACTCAGGATAGCCGGCGCCAGGATGATGTAGACAATTTTTGTCTTCTTCTCTGTCCCTGTCTATTATTTATCTTTCTTTTTCTTTTTATCTTTTTCCTTTTTCTTCATCTGTCCGGGCGGATATTTTTTTTGAACATCAGCATGATAGGTATAGGGTCTGTCATGATCCATCTCAAGGGTCACAAAATCATTGACGCTTATCCTTATTCCCCCGGGAAGGGATGCAGACATTGTCCATGACCCGTTTTTTAAAAAGAAATAAACTCCTTTGCCTGTGTCAAAATAGATCTGACTTGATGGATAATACCTGTATACATGTTTTGCACGGCGACCGTGTGCTGGAGCCCATGGCGGAGGCGCATCTTTTACTATTACAGGTGCAGGCTCATGATGTTCATGCCCATCTGAAACCATTGCCCTGAAAATACAGCCAGAAGAGATCAAAACAAATATAAGTAAAACAAGCAGGGGAATATATTTCATTTTCATATTTATCCTCCATAAAAAGTATCAAAAAACCGGTATCATATTCAGTCTTATTATATAGCTGAATATAACAATAACAGTAAACCATAAAGTAAAAAATAATAAACAACCTGAAGAGGCTTATGCCTGCCTTTACTGAAAATTCATTGATGCACGGTAATATTATATATTTAAAGGGTTGCCCTCATCTCATAGCTTACCGGACAATTGAAAAACCTATCCTTAATGCCTGGGTACGCTCTTTGTAGTTAATCAGGCTTTCAGCAAGGGAGTAGCTGTATTGTATATGAAAAAAAAGATCAAAATTATTTTTAAGCAGTCTGGAAATGGGATAGCTCAAATTGGTCTGGACTGATGTGCCCTTGTCTGCAAATCGCAGATAGGTGGAGCTGACTAATCCGCGCGCCTCGCCTAATTTTATTTCAAACTCGACATTACCGCGGTAACCTTCAAGATCAGGGTTATTCTTTTTGCTGTTATTAAAATATGCGAAAAGTCTGGGGCTGAGCTGCAACCCAAGCCCTGACTCCTCGTCGTAAAAGATAAATATGGGTTTAAAGTAGAGAGTATTGGTGCTGCGGGAGGATAAGCTATCCCGTCCGTTTGATTCATGCTGAAGACCACCCTGGAAAAAAAGCCCCTTAAGCCAGGAAGGGCGATTTGGCCAGTTGCGTGTCAGGTAAAGCATCTCGGGCTTGTAGCTGGTATCTTCAAAGGGCGCTGAGTCTGAAGCCAGGTTCCAGAATGATGTCTGGGTATAGGCAAAATTAAGCCCGCTCAGCCATGGAAATTTTTGTGATAATGATCCGGCAGGGTTAAACGGACGATATTTCATGCTGATCTGGAACTTGCTTTCTGATGGATCTGTGCCGGCCAGAAAATAGATTGGCTCATACACAGAAAAGTTTACAACATAGGGTTGATAGAGTGAAAAAAGGCTGTCCATAGAAGGATAATAATCATTGAGTATCTTTTGCGAAGATTCAGTGATGTTATTTTTTATTACATATTTCTCATCCATGATATTTATCAGCAATGCCGTTTCAGGTGAATCAGCCAGAGAGATTTCCTGCGTGCCATTGTAATGTTCTGGCAGCACAACATTGTATTCCTTTGTTGCAAACTCTTTAGGCTGTAAAATAATATTTGAAGAGGGGTCTGTTTCAACCGCTGTCGTTAATAGCGATGCTCCGTCGGATGACTTGATGCGTATGGAGAGGCTGTCAGGAAAAGTGAATTCGCAAATATCCTCAGCTTCATTATAGAAGTATGCCTTAATCTGAACAGTCTCGCCTGCCCTGATATTCAGTTCGGGAAAGCGCAGCATGGTGGTTACACCATCAGCGGCACCTGCGCTGCCAAATGTCAGCAGCAACAGAAGTAACACGGTGTTAATACGAAAAGATATAGGTAATATATTTCGGATCATAATCAGCCTCATTTATTTTATTGTAACTGTGTGAAAAAGGAATGTACATTAAAAACAACTTAATCTACAAGTGCATAATATACCCGGTAGGTAAGAGGTGTTACTTCACCTTGGCCCCCCCTAGAACCGTGCATGATAGTTTTCCATCCGACTGCCCAGGCTTCCCAAAAGGCAAGTGCTCGTTAGGCATCAAAAGTCCAAAGTCGAGGGACAAAACGGCCTGTCTTTTTGGCATAGGCCAAATATTCACTGCCGAATTGTGCGGCCATGCCTTTTTCCTCATAAGAAATGGCAAAATGCCAAATTAGGTGAAGTACAACAATCCAAATGAGGTTAATCCAATGGTTGAGAAAAATGGCGAAACCAGGAGCCCCCAGAGATATAAATGATGCGTAAAGCGGATGCCGCACCCATCTATAGGCACCTTGAGTGCATAAACCTCGCCCACGTTTAGAAACAGGAAGGGAATGGAAAGACCAGACGATTCCAGCTACATTGGCCACGCACGAGACGATAAGAATGAGGTACAGGACGAAA
Source organism: uncultured Desulfatiglans sp. (assembly GCA_964460435.1). GTDB lineage: Bacteria > Desulfobacterota > DSM-4660 > Desulfatiglandales > HGW-15 > JAAZBV01. The sequence continues at coordinate 2,871 of CAYWRH010000067.1, read as the reverse complement.
GGTGAGAGCCCCAGCGTACCTGAAGGATAATAGACATGACACCACAATGCGAGACCCAGGAGCACCAGGGTGAGGAAAACTCCAAGTGGGCCAGATCCAAACATGCGAAAAAAATTATTCATAATCCTCCAAAATTTAACAAATAATCAGCCGATCGGTTTTTACATCGGATGGATTTAAGGGTTATGCGTTCTCTGCATTACTATGAGCCTTTCTGCAAAACCAAACCTCCGATAGAAATCCAACGCATCTTCATTGCCCTCAGCAACAGACACTCTGATGGTTTCGCAGTTCTGTTGTTCAAGCCACTTGAGAGCGAGAGACATCAGTTCTTTTCCTAATCCTTTGCTTCTGTGTGATTGTTTTACGAATAGAGAGTCGATTTCTCCGTCAAGACCATCAACCGTTGCAATACAATAACCGACGTTTTCGCCGTTGTCTTCTGCTATATACGCGATAAGTCGGTCTCGCTTTTTCAGGCCTGCCAACCGTTTTTCAAAAGTGAATTTTGAAAAGTGCTCCTTGAAATAGGTTGACCTCGATAAATGATGGGCGTTAAGGTTTTCCCAAAGGGTTTTAATCTCATTGATTTCATCCACAGTTATAGTCTTAGTGTTCATTGTCTTTCTTGCATAACGTTTTTTATTATCGGCCGGGCTGCGTTTTATGTCATGGTCAGGTTTATTAAATTGTTGTGTTTTGTTTGGTTTCTTTATTTCTAAAATAATTAATGACTTCACATGCGTTTATTAATAGTTTCGAGAATTTTTTATGTTCAGAGTAACGTGTGATGGCATTACCTGCTAAAGAGAATGCCAAAACAAATATTATCATAGGATAAAAACCTGTTCTATTTATAAGAAATGAATATGAAAAAATAACTGCAAGGCCTATTAAAATACCTATCAGAGAAACCCACAATGCCATTTTGTTGTCAGACCACCTTTTATCATTTAGTTCTTTTTCAATATATTTGACCTTCATCTGGATTTCTTCTGGCATGATGATTTCCATAAGATTCATTACCTCCTTTTTGAAACACAACGACCAACTTACCAGCCCCGACGCCATTTTCGCAACAAGCAAAGAACCTACCGTGGTCTGGCAGAAAGACATGTTTAAGCCCGGCATGGTGATTAATTAATGGGGTGTAAGTCCCCTGTACATGAATCCGGTTAATATGTTTAATTGTATTGCATATTAACAGAAGTACTAACCGACGGCAAGAGCGTTCCTCAGGGCGGCCATTTACCGCCGATTTTAGCCAATATCCTCCTCGATAACCTAGACAAAGAGCTTGAACGACTTGTCCATAAATTTGTCCGCTATGATGATTTTATCATTCTGGTAAGGTCTAAACCGGCAAGTGAAAGAGTTATGGCAAGCGTTCAACGATTTCTGAGAAAGTGCTCAGTTTTGTTTATCCTTTTCTCTTGCTGTTATATGATAAAAGGCATCATGATATTCAATCCGTAATGGCCTGCCCATACAAGCTCCTGTAATTTAAATTTTCCACATATAAACTACTGAAGCTATTCTGACAAATGTGTAGGCATTTAATGGGTAACACCTATTGCCCCGGTTTTACACCTATTGCCTCTTTTATGCTGATGATGTCAAAGTCACAACACCCATGATAAAAGTGGCAATGGGGATTGATGATGGTACTGTTCGTGGAAAGGAGGCAGCCAGGCAATACTGGGGCGTAGCACTCAGGAAGGTGCCGAACCTCCATTTTGTTCTGGTTGAAGCGACACAGAGTGTTGACTCTATTGCACTGTACTACAAATCCGTTATGGGCAAGACGGCGATAGAGACGATGTTTTTTAATGAGCAGGGAAAAGTAAACAGGGTGATTGCCCATTAAAATTAGAATATTTTCTGGTCGATTTGAAACCTGAATTTACATCAGATATATATTAGGTAGAAGAGACAGGTTTCAAGCCTGTCTCTGCAAAATTAACAATCCATCTCCAGATGGTTTTCATGTTATCATAAAAAAACAAAATATAAAAAAATATCTTGACCCTCACGTTACGTTATACTGTAGCATCCTTTTTCAGTGGAGGAGATTATGACGGTTTATAATGTAAGCAGGCTTGCAAAACTGGCTGGTGTAAGTGTGCGCACACTTCACCATTATGATGAGATAGGGCTTCTAAAACCATCCTTTCGCAGTGACTCCGGTTACAGAGAGTATCAGCGGGAGGACCTTTTACGTTTGCAGCAGATACTGTTTTACAGAGAACTGGATTTTTCATTAACAGAAATCAGGGGCATTCTTGATGATCCCGAATATGATGAGGTCCAGGCACTTGTGAAACACAGGCAGACTATTAAAGAACGTATTGGACGGCTTTCAAATCTCCTTGCGACCATTGATAAAACAATAAAACATTATAAGGAGGAGACTATGACTCTCACAGATGAAGAACTGTATGAAGGTTTCAGTAAAGAAAAGATTGAAAGGTATAAAAAAGAGGTAGATGAAAAATATGACCCTGAACTGGTTAAGACCAGCCGGGAGCGTATGAGCAAAATGAGCAGGCGTGAATGGCATGAGACAAAGGATGAGGGTGAAACCATTTCAAGGGAACTTGCAGACCTTATGGGTAAGGCATCGCCTGATTCAAAGGAGGTGCAGGCTGTTATTAAACGCCATCATGCATGGATTGAAAAATTTTACCCTGCAAATGGAGATACCTATAAAGGGCTTGGAAAGACCTACACGGAAAATCCTGAATTCAGAGCTTATTATAACAGATTTAAACCAGGGTTAGCAGAATTTCTTTGTGCGGCTATGGAGTATTATGCTGATAGAGAACATGGGGAGTAATGACCCTATACATGTTACAGGCCTAAAATAAGGAG
>CAYWRH010000066.1:0-21415 GCA_964460435.1 uncultured Desulfatiglans sp. | reverse complement strand
CCTGACGGACCGCTACGGAGAGGGCGCGTTCGTCTGGTACGGGGGTCCCGGCAAGCTCATCGTCCCGCCCTACACCACCTGGGCCGCGACCCCGCCCGCCGGGGTGCGGCGGGCGCTTGCCCTCGCCCTGGGGGGGGCTGATGCAGCAGAGGTAATGGCGGGGCTTCCGTGGGAAACCACGTTCCCCTATATTATCGGCGTAAGGCTTAAGGGAGAGCTTAAAGGGTGGGCCACTGCAAAGGATGTAATACTGGAGATGCTAAAGAGGCTTACAGTAAAGGGTGGAACAGGCTGCATTTTTGAGTATTTTGGCGAAGGGGCACAAAACCTTTCTGTGACACAGAAGGCAACTATAACCAATATGGGTGCAGAGCTGGGTGCAACCTCATCCCTTTTTGTATATGACGATTCAATGAATGCATATTTACAGAATGTGGGACGCACCCGGGATTTAGAAGAGGCAAAAGGGCTCGCGGATATATTAATCCAGGATGAAGAATGTGTTACATCCCCTGAAAGGGTGTTTCACAAAGTTATTGATATTGATCTTGATACAATTAGGCCATCCCATTCAGGCCCAAATACGCCTGACCGGGTCACGCGGGTTTCTGATTTTAAAGGGCTGGTATCTGCTGAAAAATGGCCTGAAGAGGTCTCTGCGGTTTTAATAGGCTCATGCACCAATTCATCATATTCTGATCTTTATGCTGTTGCAGAGATACTGAGTCAGGCAGATGCAAGGGGGATCAAGGCAAAGACCCCTTTTCTGTTAAGCCCCGGCTCATTAAGGATATATGAAACCATAAAAAGAGACGGGATACTTGATACCCTTACCCGTGCCGGCGCATTAATACAGACATCAGCATGCGGGCCATGTATTGGCCAGTGGAACAGGAGAGATATCAAAAAGGGTATTCCAAATAGCATATTTACCACCTTTAACAGGAACTTCAGGGCCAGAAATGACGGCAACCCCGAGACGGTTGCATTTCTTACATCGCCGGTGCTTGCCGCTGCTATTGCACTCTCAGGGAAAACAGGCTTTAACCCTGAGACAGATAAACTCACATCAGCGGACGGGAAAGAATTTATGCTTAAACCTCCAACCCCTCCGCCTCTCCCTGAAAAAGGGCTTGTTGAATCAAAGGAATATTTTATAGCTCCGGATAATACAAAAGGGCATGTTGAAATAAAGATAGATCCCGCCTCTGAGAGGCTTGAGCTTCTTAAACCATTTGAAAGATGGGATGGAAAGGATTTTATTAACCTCCCTGTGCTTGTTAAGACAAAGGGAAAGACCACAACAGACCATATCTCACCCGGCGGAGAATGGCTAAAATACAGGGGACATATAACCAATATCTCAAAGAACATGCTAATGGGAGCATTAAACGGCTTTACTGGCGAGACAGGGCATGGGACAAATATTGTTACAGGGGAAAAGGGTGTCCCATTTTATAAGCTGGCCATCTTTTACAGGGAACACACAGGCGGATTTGTGATTGTGGGAGATGAAAACTATGGCGAGGGCTCAAGCCGTGAGCATGCAGCCATGAGCCCCAGGTTTATGGGGGCAAAGGCGGTAATAGCAAGGTCATTTGCGCGCATCCATGAGGCAAACCTCAAGAAACAGGGGATACTGCCTCTCACCTTCAGTTCGCCGGCAGATTACGATAAAATTGATGAACATGACAGGATAAGCCTTGTTGATCTATCTGGTCTGAAACCGGGCAAAGCTGTAAAGGCATACCTGACAAGGTCAGATAGATCAAAAATTGAACTGATGCTGAATCATACCCTTACTGAAGAACAGATAGGATGGTTCAGGGCAGGCTCTGCGTTGAATTCATTGAAGGAAAAATGATAAAACCACCAACATTTGAAGGACCGCCTCCTTTGTCTGATGATGATTATCATATGCATCTTACTGTATGGGAAGAGTATGAAAATCTCTCTGAAAAAAGCAGGGACAGTATAAAGAGTCAGGAAGATAATAAGGTAGAGGATGTTATACTCTGCCAGGCAAATCCGGATGAACTCCTCAAAAGGATATTTCATTTTGATACCTTCAGACCATATCAGAAAAAGGTATGCGAGGCGGTAATAAATGGTAAAAACCTTTTACTTGTAATGCCGACCGGTTCAGGTAAGTCCCTATGTTACCAGCTCCCGGGCATTGCAAGGGGAGGGACAACCCTTGTAGTAAGTCCCCTAATAGCGCTTATGGAGGATCAGGCCGCTGGCTTGAGGGAGAGGGGGATCAGGGCTGAGCGCATCCATTCTGGCAGGGCGCGGCTTGAGTCACGCGATGTCTGCCGCAGATACCTTGCAGGAGCGCTTGACTTCCTTTTTATTGCACCGGAGAGGCTTTCTGTGCCGGGGTTTCCCGAGATGCTCGCAAAAAGAAAACCTGTGCTTATAGCTGTTGACGAGGCACACTGCATTTCACAGTGGGGCCATGACTTCAGGCCTGATTACCGCCTCCTGGGTGAAAGGCTCCCTCTCTTCATGCCTGCGCCTGTAATTGCAATGACTGCAACCGCTACCCCAAGGGTGCAGGAGGACATAGTTAGGCAGCTTAATATCCCGGATGCTGAGAGGCACATACATGGCTTCAGGCGTACAAACATTGCCATAGAGGTCATAGAGATGTCACCATCTGAAAGGGCAGGTAAGGTTAGAGCCATCCTAAGGGATAAATCAAACCTTCCTGCAATTGTCTATGCGCCAACACGCCAGAAGGCAGAAGAGCTTGCGGATGATCTAAAGGATATGGTCAGGGTGGAGCCATACCATGCAGGCATGCCCGCTGAAAAAAGGGAGAGGGTGCAGACAGGGTTTCTTTCAGGAGAGCTGGATGTAATTATGGCTACCATTGCATTCGGCATGGGTATAGACAAGCCTGATATCCGGACTGTAATCCATACTGCCATGCCTGGCACCCTTGAGGGGTACTACCAGGAGATAGGCAGGGCAGGGAGGGATAATAACCCCTCAAGGGCAATACTTTTGCACTCATACGCTGACAGGCATATACACCTGTTTTTTCATGAAAAGAGTTACCCCGCGGAGGGTGTGCTGAACAGGGTCTTTAAGAAACTTACAAATGATAAGATTCCCCTTGAAAAGCTTCGCAGGGAGCTGAATATGGAAGAGGAGGAGTTTGACAGCGCAGTGGAAAAACTCTGGATACATGGAGGCGCTAAGGTAACTGCCGGTGACATTATAGAAAAGGGTAAAGGCGGGTGGAATCTCTCATATTTGAAGCAGAGGGAACACAGGCTTAAACAGATTGATGAGATGACACGATTTGCAGGATCATTTTCATGCCGCATGCTTTATCTTGTCAATCACTTTGGAGACAGGGAAGATAATAAACAGCCTTGCGGCATATGCGATCACTGCGCGCCTATAAAGAGCGCCCGTTCCTTAACCCGAATCCCTGACAGACAGGAACAGGCATATATTACAGATATTATAGGCCATCTAAAATCAGCAGGGGGCCTCAGTACCGGCAGGCTTTATAGCACTGTCTGCCCGAGTGAGAGCTATTTAAGGAATAGTTTTGAAGAGCTGTTAAGGGCCCTTTCAAAGGAAGGGCTTATAACATTGAGCGATGAGAGCTTTGATAAGGATGGAGAGACCATACATTATAAAAGGGCCAGTCTCACCCAGGAGGGTTACAGGTTTAACAGGGAGGATATCAAAACACTTCAGGTAACATTAAATGTGCCACAGGAAAAACGTAAACCAGCACAGTTCAGGTTACGAAAACCCGGAAAGGGTTCAAGGCCGGTCTCCATGCCAGGTGGTGAAAACAGCGACCTTAATAAGAGGCTCAAGGCATGGCGGAACACCCTTGCCAAAAAGAGGGGCATACCAGCATTCAGGATATTTTCAAATAATGTGCTTAACAACCTGTGCGCTGATCTTCCAACAACAGAGGATGAACTGCTCATGGTATCAGGGGTGGGGCCTTACTTTGTTGAGAAATATGGTAAAAAGGTGATTGAGATAATCAAGGATTATCTCAGATCACAAACCTAAAGCATATTCTCTGTCCGGCTAATAAGGTCATTCTGATTATCAAGCCCCAGTTCCACAAAATAGGCAGAATAGCCTGCAATACGCACAACAAGGTCACGGTATTTCTGCGGGTCCATCTGTGCCTCGCGCATGGTATCGCTCCCAACTATATTGTACTGTATCTCTGCGCCACCCATGTTAAAGTATGTCTGAGACATCATGCGGAGCTTTGAAAGCCCCTCTTCGTTGCTTACTGCTGTCGGATGTATCTTGAGGTTAACGCATACCCCATCCATAAATTTGCTGTGGTCATAGCAGAGCTCACTCAGGCATACAGCGGTCGGCCCCTTTTTATCACGGCCCTGGACAGGCGATGCAGCATCTGCTATGGGTTCCCCGGTCTTTCTTCCGTCAGGGGTGGCCCATGTGGTATATCCCTGGCCCACATGGTCCGCAGCGCTGTAAAGGCCGGATTTATAAACCTTTGCCCGTTCGCTTGAGCACTGCTGGCACACATCATAATATGTATCTATCACCCATTTCATCATCTCGTCAGCATACGGGTCTGCATTGCCGAAGTGGGGCGCCTCATTGATTATGCGCTGCCTTAACTCCTCATACCCCTCCCAGTTATTGAGCACTGCATCCAGCAACTCTCTCCCTGTGCAGATCTTTTTGTCAAAGACCATGTATTTTATGGCTGAGAGTGAATCCGCAATGGTGGCAAGCCCTGTTGCTGTTCCGCCAAATGAGTTGTATTTGCATCCGCCCCATGTGGCGTCCAACCCCTTTTCCATACACCCCTCCATGGATATGGAAAGCCCTGCCTCGGGCGCATTGTACTGGATGATATATTCCACATAATTATCTATGCTTACCTGGAGTTTCATCACATGTTCAAGTACCCTTCTGTATGCCCTCTTTACATCCTCGATGGATTCCATCTCATAGAGGTAGCCTGTTTTAACGCTGCACTGCTCATTATTAAATGGGTTGATGCCGTTATTGATCGCCATATCAAGCACAACACCATGGTGAATGCTGGCATAGGGCGGAGATATGCCGTTGCATGCAGGGTAGTCATTACCGGAGCCAACTATCTCCTGGCAGCCTATTATCACATAATCACGTGCATCTTCCTGTGTAAAGCCAAGCTCTCTTATAAGCCCCGGGATTATCACATCATCATTCTGGAACAGGGGGAGCCCCCCGCATACCATGGATGTCCTCAATGCAAGGTCCCATAGCTCCTGGGGAGTATCTTTATGGATCCTTAATGATATTGTGGGGTCATGAACCTTGAGCCTTGCTATTGAGTCAAGCACCATATATGTTATGGGGTTTGATGCATCCTTGCCGGTCTTGGGATCGATACCGCCTATTGTAGTATGCTGGTATGTGTTTCCGACACCCACTATTGTAACAAGCTTTCCAAACCCGCCGCCATAAAAGCAGTTTGCCTTGAGGAAAAAGGCATCAAGGTATTCCTGTGCCTGATCCATGGTGATGCGGCCTGCCTCAAGGTCAGCCTTGAGGTATGGCCAGCAGTACTGGTCCAGTCTTCCAAAGGCAGGGCCGGGAAACAGGGTCTCGGAATAGAGGTAAAGCTGATACATCATGGTAAGCTGGAGCGCCTCCCAGAATGTCCTTGCAGGGTTTTCGGAAATCCAGCTCAAGCCGTCACCCATCATCATGAGTTCCTTTTTACGGGCCTCATCTTTACATGTTTCAGCCTTTCGATAGCATTCTTCGCCATATCGTTTAATAAGTATTGTGAGCGCATCACACGTAATAACAGCAGACTTGTAGAAGAGGTATTTTTTTGTTTTGTCTCCCATGAGGTCGCCATTGTTCTCATCTATCCAGGCCTGGGCCTGCCTTTTAATGGCGCCAATCCCGAGGTTGATCAGTTTTTTGTAACCGGGGGAGAGGTGGCCTGACTGCATCATTATAAGGGGCGCGCCAGTAACATTCTTGCTTACATTCAGCCTGCACAGCTCATCATAGCCATCGGGCTGCCATGCGTCTGCTATCCTTGTGTAGGTGCGCTCGTTCCAGTAATCTGCAACACCCTTTAGTTTTTCCACATCCTCTGGCGAGATGGTCATCTTTACAATATCCTCTTCAGGATTATGGTAGAGGCCATCCTCTCCAAGAAGCCATGCGCCCGGCTGTGAAGGGTCATTTGAGTAGATATCTGTCTGGATCCCTGTCCATTCAGGGACAAAGGTGCTGCCCAGAAAGTGCTCACCCCTGTTTGCCACAATAACCTCAAAATCCTCCACCCTTATCTTTTTTTTCTTGCAGTACTCAAGCATGGCAAGGGGTTTTTTAATAACAGGCACAATATGCTCATATTTTTTATATGCCTCAGCCATAATAATGGCCCTCTCAGCATCATTACGGATAACACGATCTCTTATTAATTCCCTCATATGCTGGATACGTGGTGAAATGGGTCTTGATTGATACATGTGAAAATACTCCTGATTATTTGTAAAACCTTAAAAATAAAATACCCTTTAAGACTCTGGGAGTCAATAGACTCTCACCCTGTTGAAATCATTATGAAACCTTAAGCTGATGCTCAAAAAAATAAAGTCAATTAACCTTTTAGCCTTAAGTCTATAGTCTAAATCGCTTTAGCCTCTCTTTTTGTCCAGCTCTTCCCTTACAGCCATGCCGAGTTTTTCCATATTTACAGGCTTTTTGATAAATGCACCTGCCCCAAGCCTCTGGGCCTCCTTTACATCATCTGTCTCTGCAAACCCGCTTGCGATGATGGCCTTTTGTCCCGGATGCATCTTTATAATATGTTCATAGGTCTCTTTCCCGCTCATGCCAGGTTCCATTATCATATCAAGTATAATAAGATCTGCCCTGTTTTTTGAAAGGTATTCTATTGCCTCTTCACCGCTTGAGACCGCCTTATATCTGTAACCCAGATATTCAAGCATGCTTGAGAATATCTCTCTCTGGGTTTTGACATCATCAACTATAAGCACCATCTCGCCCTTGCCCTGGTAACCCTTAAGGAAGGTTTTATCCTGATCCCTCTTAATCTCTTCATCTGTTTCAGGAAAGTATAGTTCAAATGTAGTGCCTCCGGGGCCGGTTAATACATCTATATATCCATCATGTTCCTGCACCGAATTCCATACGATTGCAAGCCCCAGCCCTGTGCCGCTCCGGCCCATCTGCTTTTTTGAATAGAATGGCTCAAATATCCTTTCAAGGTCCTTTTGTGCTATTCCCTTGCCATTATCCTTCACAGAGAGTACAGCATATTCCCCGGGTTTGACAACCTCATAACCCCTTATACTGTGATCCAGATACCTGTTTTCTGTTTTGATTACGATCTTCCCCTGTGCGCTCTCTATTGCCTCTGCTGCATTGAAAACAAGATTCATAAGGCTTTTGCCAATATGCAATGGCGCCCCCTTTATATTGTGAAGATTCTCATCAAGCTCTGCTGTTATTGTGATCCCCGGATAATATTCCATAAGCCGTCTGTTTTCCGGAGAGTCAAGATAGCGGGAGACTATCCTGTTAAGGTTCATGGGCTCCTTTTCTATGGCAACCCCCCTTGCAACAGTGAGAAGGTCCTGAACAATGGCAACTGCCCTTTGACCTGATTCATGAATGGTTTCAACAGGTTTTCTCAAGCTGCTATTCTGGGGAAGATCCATAAGTATCAATTCAGGATAACTTACAATGCCGGATAGCACATTGTTCAGGTCATGGGCAACACCTCCGGCCATAAGGCCAAGCGATTCCATCTTTTTGGATCGGGACCTCTGTTCCTCTACCATTCTCCTTGTCTCCTCGGTCTGTTTACGATCCGTAATATCAAGCGCAAGGGACAAGAGCAGGGATTCGCCATTCAAGGTTATTGTGGTCAGGTGTACCTCCACCGGAAAAGGGGTGCCATCCTTCCTTTTATTAATGCTCTCAAAGACATAACTCCCCTTTATCTCGAAGTGCCTGCCTATCATCTCCTTTTGCTGATCTGTATATTCGACAGGGTCAATAGCCTTTATGTTCATGGAAAGGAGCTCTTCCCGCGTGTAGCCGGTCATTTTACACCCGACATCATTTACCAGGCGGTAATTGCCATTGTGGTCATGAACAAATACCCCTACCGGTATCCGTTCCAGGATTGTCCTTAATTGCTCCTCGCTTTCAAGCAGGGCCTTTTCCGCCTCTTTCCTTTTATTTATATCGTCAGTCAGTTGAAGGTTTACAGATTCAAGGGTGCGCGACCTTTCATCGAGTCTATCAAACAGACCTTTAAATTCCTTTGCCAGAATGCCTATCTCATCATTTCTTGAAACAAGATCAGGCATCTTTTGGGTATCTTTTCTTATTGTAATAACATTATCCTTGAGTCTTAAAACCGGCTTGACAACCAGCCAGTGGATTAAGAGTATCATCGCAATAAGGGCAGAGATCATTGTCGCTAAAAAGGATACAGTTGCATAACGGATAGTGGAATTGCCGGTTTTTACTATCTTTCTCGGGAATTCTGATTTGAATATAAGGGCCTTTTTCCCCGTAATATCAGGGAACGCAGAGTAGATATTAAGCAGATTCAGATCTGGGTCAATATCAAGCAGGTACATGAATCTTTTCGTTTCAACGGCCTGCTTCATAATTGACTCAGACTTTGCATCCTGCTTGTTATATATCTTTAAATCCACCCTTGTCTGTGAGGAGACCCTCTCTATAAAGGCATTGTCTATACGCTTGCCCATAATTATTGTCCCTCTGGCTGGCCCGGTGTTTATGCTTGTGAGAATTGGCCGTGAACTTACAATAAATGCCCCTATCGGTGTAAAATAGAGACCTGAGACAACCTTTTCGTGAAGAGGGATATTTTTAGATTCAAAGGCCCTGAACGGGTGCCCCACACTTATGGTATTACCAATAAATTCCCTGAGCTTACTATCTTCCTCAGGTGATACACCCTCTATTCCGCCCCATATGACCTGCCCATTTCTTTCGGTAAAATAGATGAAATTGAGCTGATTGTTTTCAAAGGTGGAGATGGTAAGATTTGCGCTGATATACTGATCTGACGGTGACTGGACAAATTCATAGGTGTCATCCCATGCAGACCAGTCATTCAGCAGCGAATCAAGGAATTTGATCTCCCTGTTTAATGCCTCGCCGATCCTCACTGCATTATCTGTGGCATCTTCTCTTTCAAGGGTTAAAAAACCCGGATAGATTATATTATTTTGGATAGAAAAATCGACAATGCCCAGAAGGATAAAAATCCCGGTTACAATTATTGCGGCCTTTAATTTTAATGACATACACATGCTCCTGATATTTTATCCAATTTTTATCAGGTTACAGTGCCTTTTTTCACACAAACCCATTGATTTAAAACCTCTGATGGATAATATTATCCCATCTTACATATATCGACAATCTTTAGTAATAAGTTTAATCAAAGGGCACAAATGAAAGCAGATTTACATTTACATACATGCGCATCAGACGGCACCTGGAGGCCGGAAGAGCTTATTAAAAACATTATCAATGCGGGAATAGGCCTATTTGCCATAACGGATCATGATTCAGTGGAAAATATCCCCGCTGTTTCCGGCCTTGCAGCGAAAAACAGACTGCACTATATAAGGGGCGTTGAGATAAGCACAACAGAAAAAGGGAGGATTTTTCATATCCTTGGCTACAATATTGACCCTGAAAACAGCTCACTTAATGAAATATTGATGCTTAACCGTAAAAATCTTGAAGAGAGGAATAGGAAAAGCATAATAAGACTTCAGGAGATGGGGCATCCTGTCTTTTTTGATGAATATTTAGCCTATGAAAACAACGCTGAACGCGGTGGATGGAAGGCACTGAACTATGCGATAGATAAGGGCGTCTGCAATACATACCGTGACTTTTTTCAGCTCTTTGGTGACAGAAAGTCTGGCATGAGCATAGATGGCTGTGCAACGCCGGGCGCAGCCATATCTGCAATAAAAAGGGCAGGGGGCATACCTGTGCTTGCCCACCCCGGGTCAGCCATATATGGGAATAACCCGCCTGAAGCCATTTCCATGGCCGTTGAATTAGGTGTTCAAGGTGTTGAATGCTTTCACCCGGAGAACAATGAAGAGGTTACCCAATACAGTGTAGAATTCTGTAAAAGTAAGGGGCTCTATATAACAGGCGGTTCTGATTGCCACGGCACCTTTGTAAGGGAGCGGTGGCTTGGGAAACCGGATATTGAGTTGACACAATTATCCTTATGGGACTATTAAATAAAGATTATATTGATGATACAGGAGAAACCTTATGAGAATCGAAACGATTCGTTTGAAAAACTTCAAAACATTTGAAAATGTTGAAATTGTTGATATCCCGGCTTTTTGTATTGTTGTAGGTGCAAATGGTACTGGTAAATCAACAATGTTTGATGTCTTTGGGTTTCTTAAAGATTGTCTTACATATAATGTGTCAAGCGCTCTGCTTAGTAGGGGAGGTTATAAGGAGGTAGTTAGCCGCGGGAAATATGGTGAGCCTATTTATATTGAACTACAATTTCGTCTAGTTATAACAGGCGTGGAACGGCTGGTTACCTATATCCTTGAGATCGCACAGGTCTCTGAAAAACCCAGTGTTGAACGGGAAATACTTCGTTACAAAAGGGGGCCATATGGTTCGCCTTATCACTTTCTGGATTTCAAAAGAGGCAATGGTTATGCTATAACAAACGAAGAAGACTTCAGCAAAACAGACGAAGAACTGGAAAGAGAACAGCAAAAACTGGGCGGCTCGGATATGCTTGCCATTAAAGGCCTGGGACAATTCCAGCGTTTTAAGGCTGCCAATGCATTCCGGCAGATGCTTGAAAATTGGCATGTTTCAGATTTTCATATTAACCTTGCCCGTGGAAGTAAAGATGCTGCTGGATATTCTGATCATTTGTCAATTACAGGGGATAACCTTCAGTTGGTCGCGAATAACCTGTATCAATCACATCGAGATACATTTAATGAGATCATTAACAAAATGAAGGAACGTGTTCCTGGTATCGGCATGATAAATCCCGCACCCACTGACGACGGGCGGTTGCTTCTGAAATTTCAGGATGGTTCGTTCAAAGATCCATTTATTGATAAATATGTATCTGATGGCACCATAAAAATGTTTGCATACCTGATTTTATTGTATGACCCCAAGCCTCATCCCCTATTATGCGTTGAAGAGCCTGAAAACCAGCTTTACCCAAAGCTCCTTTACGAATTGGCTGAAGAATTCCGCTCCTATGCCAATCGTGGAGGACAGGTCTTTGTTTCAACTCATTCTCCTGATTTTTTAAATGCTGCTCAACTGGAGGAGGTATTCTGGCTGGTAAAAGATAAAGGGTACACACAGGTAAAACGTGCTAGTGATAATGAGCAGGTATCCTTATACATGAAAGATGGCGACAAGATGGGATACCTATGGAAACAGGGGTTTTTTGAAGGAGCTGACCCTAAATGATAACACTTGTGTTTTTTCTGGAAGAGCCCTCCGCAAAAGAGATGCTGAATGGCATATTGCCGATGATTCTTCCAGAGAATATTGTCCCGCGGTTTGTCATTTTTGAAGGCAAACAGGATTTGGAAAAACAACTGGTCAGAAAATTGAGACTCTGGAATATGCCAAATTCCCGCTTTTTTATCTTGAGGGATTAGGATTCAGGGGATTGCCAGCAGATAAAACGGAATTTGATGGAGAAATGCATCGAGGCCAACAGGCCGAATGCTATAGTGCGTATAGCTTGTCATGCACTAGAAAGTTTTTACCTCGGCGACCTTGCTGCTGTTGATAAAGGGTTTAACATGAGCAGCCTTTCAAAGCTCCAGAATAAACGAAAATATCGAGATCCGGACGATCTCGCTAATCCGGATCAGGAACTAATGATTTTGACAAAAAAGAGATACCAGAAAATATCAGGCTCCCGTGCAATCAGCAGATATATGGATTTGGAAAATAATCTTTCACATAGCTTTAATGTCTTGGTAAAGGCCATAAAAGGCCTATTATGCTGATTGAACTGTATCTCAAATATACTATGTATCTTGGTCAGCTAACGAAAATCTGGGCTTTTATCACTTCAGTTATTTTTCATCACCTTTTTAATCTTTAAAAAGGGCTCAGCCTCCACATTCATTGATTCCTGCCCGCCTGTCCTGTAGATGGACATTACACCGTCTGAGATCTCATATTCAAATAACTCACGGGACTCACTGTTCAGGAAATAGTCCCGTTTTTTATCGGTTTTATCTGAATTTGGTCTTATGACAAAATCCAGACCTATTTCATATTTGAAGTGCTTTTCCTTGAAGTGAGCGGTACCGTCTTCTTTAAAGGAGTATTTAATACCCTCTGAATCCACATACTCACCTGCAATAACCTTTAGTGCAACAAAACGTTGCGCATCACCCACATAGATATAATGCAGAGGTGCGCCAACATCATATCCAGTTAGTGTGAGGTTTTTGCCATCAATAGAAATTGCAATTGCTTTAGAATCTGTGCCTTTTTCGCTGGATACTGCCCTGTAGGCCTTTCCGTTTATGATATTGAGGCCATCATGGAATTCATGAAAATTGTGAACCATAACAAGGTCATATTCGCCTTTATATGCCATAAGGAGTTCGGGCTTCCTTGAAGATAGTGAGGCAAGATAAGGAGATTGAGTCTTTTCAATAATGCTAACATAATCAGATATGAGATACTCACCGGATTTTATCCCTAAACCTTGGTTTTCAGCAGAGACACAAAATGCAGGCAAGATAAATAAAAAGAAATAAAGTGACAGGCTCAATATCCCTTTTAATTTCATATCAGACCTCCATTAATTATGTTGAGTTATACTATAAATACCCCAGCGACATTAAAAACCCATCCATCAGGTTAAAGACCTCTGCGCTGTCAACATTACCGAAAAAGTGGTCTGTATCCTCAAATGGGTGGAGTTCACACCTGTTGCCCAGCTTTACGCTCTTTTCCACATATTCTCTGATAGAGCCAAAGGGCACCAGGTTATCAGCCCTGCCGTGGATAATGCACATGGGAGGCATACCTGCCTTGAGGTGATGAAAGGGTGAGAGCGCTTCAGAGCTGGCCCGTCCCTGAAGCAGGGATGCAAACTCATCAACAATAACAGTATTCAGGCATGCTGACTGAAATACAAAGGCATCAGCCACAGGGCTTACATTAAGGTCATCCTCTGGGTCATCAAAGCCGTAAATTGATGCTGCACAGGCTGCCAGGTGTGACCCGGCAGATATGGCCCCTGCTATTACCTTTTCAGGGTCAGTACCAAGCTCAGCATCATTTTTTCTTGTCCACCGTATTGCGGACTTCACATCCATAAGCGCATCAACAGGGGAATATCCGCCAATAGAGGATATCCTGTACTGAAATGATATGGCAGTTAAACCCTTTGATGCATAGTGGCTGCAAATCTCATAACCCCACTGGGGCTCGCCCATTGTCCAGCCTCCCGGATGGAAAAAAAGAAAGGCAGGAGATGGCGCTGTTTTATTGCTGCCCTTATTTGGAAAAAATATATGGGCTTTTAATTCTTTTCCATCCTTTTTCTTATAGCTCTTGATCTCATCCGGCCCCTTCATCTGATTTATACTCATTTCATGCCCCCTTTAATGCCTTTTGCTGAAAGCTGAACAGTGATAGCTGGTCGCCTAATGCTGAACGCTAATTAGCTATCTTCACATCCCTGATTGTAAAGTTCCCAAGGTTATTCATAATCCCGAAAAAATCACCTGCATCGCCGTTACCTATGGAGAGGGTGATATGTCCTGCATCAAATCCGTCCCTTACATCCTTTAATGCGGCATCAAGGCCAATCCATTTATTACCTATATATGCCTCTGTCCATGCGTGACCCATAAAGAGGCCATCCTGCGCATAGACGATACCCATTACAACCCTTGCCGGGATACCTGCGGCCCGGCACAGCGCTGCAGTAAGGAGTGCATGCTCCGTACAGTCTCCCTGCCTGCTCTTTGCCACCTCAAGTGCGCTTGCGTAGCCCACTGAGAGATTCTTGTTATCTATATAACTGCTTACAAATGACTCTATTGCATGGGCAGCATCAAGTGCGCTATTTTTAACCTGTGTACATTTTTGCGACAGCTCTTTTATCAGAGGGTGATCTGTCTGGATATACTGTGTGGCGGAAAGGCTCTTCAATATTGCCGGATCATTGCCTTTATAGGGAAAATCATGTGATCTCTCTCCCCTCATGGGCTTTACTGTGACACGGACACTCCCGTCAGGCTGCTTTGATACCTGCTGATTATCTGTTTCAGGAAACCTGAATGATGCATCCTCTTTTATGGGTTTAAGGGTATAGGTAATCGCCTTTGCTCTTTCCGGATTTTCAATTGATACCGGACTTTTTACAACCATGGTATCCACCATCTCCACCACTGTAAGTTTACTCATGGCAAAATCTCTGGAACAGGCTATTGCCTCGATATTCATGCCGGCCAGCGGCATGATCAACTTCTGGGAATTAAAATCATCATCAACATAATATGTGAAGAGGGCGCTGCCAGATTCGGGCAGAGAATATTCACCCTTTATCTCTACCAACTCCACGACCCGGCCAAGCAGATCGACCTGTTTTTTATCACCAACATTAAAGGTAAACTTCATTGACATAAGGGTTGATGGGCTGAAGAGCTCTGCATTATAGCTGGTGCCTTTTTTAAGGCCATGCCGCTTAAAAGCAAGTGAAAGACCCTCTGTCATGACAGCCCCTTTTGGAAAATCCTGAACAAGCTCCTGGGTGTTTCCGGCATTAATTACCCTGACCTTCATCTTGCCCTCCGGGGTGATATACCCTTCAACAGACATTTCCATGTTTGATATCTTCTGGGTTGCCTTGAACGAGATGGGCTTTCCATCAACTGTTTCTATGGCCGTCTCTGATACATCCAGTTTTACCCGTGTGCCCATGCGGTCCACTTCAAGGACCATATTATCGGTGCTTGTCACCCTCTCCCCTTCAACCTTACGTGTCTGGATATCATAACCGCAGCGGCTGCCATTAAAATAGAGGGCAAAATAGTTTGTCTGCTCTGTGGCGCCGGACACAATGGCATTTAAAAATAAAAGCGCCGCTATTAGCTGTAAAAAAATTTTCATCTGTTCTGCTCCAAATGTCTTTAAAATCAGGGCATCCTGTAGACCAGGGAGTTGATATTCATGCCGGCCCCTACAGAGGCAAATACTATGATATCCCCAGGTTCCAGACTGTGCTCTTCAAGCCTTCCCTTCTGAATAAGGTCAAACATGGTGGGGATAGTAGCCACCGAGCTGTTGCCGAGCCATGCAATGGTCATTGGCATTACATTCTCCGGCACATCATCAAGCCTGTACATCTTAAAAAGGCTGCTGATAATACTCCTGTCCATCTTCTCATTTGCCTGGTGAATGAGCACCTTTTTTATGTCTTTTATGGAAAGCCCGGCCCTGTCAAGACTCTCCTTTACCACCTTTGGCACATACCTCAGCGCATATTTGAATACCTGGTGCCCGTGCATCTTAAGATAGGTATTATCACCAATGTGATAAGGAGAATAAGATTTGTCACTGAAGATGAGGTCAACATCATTTATGGTATCGCTTCTTGTCACATGTGAGATGATGCCTGCCTCTTTATCAGTGGCTTCAACAATTGCAGCTCCTGCGCCGTCAGCAAATATCATGCTGTCAATATCATGGGGGTCTGTTACACGCGAGAGTATCTCAGCCCCTATAACCATCACCTTTTTTACATTGCCGGACTTGATATAGAAATCAGCAATGGTCATCCCGTGCACCCAGCCAGGGCAGCCAAAGGGGATGTCATATGCCACTGTATATGGGTTTTTAATGCCCAGACGGTGTTTCACACGCGCTGCAATGGTCGGGCAGATATCCACCCGTGCTGTGCCCGGTTTAACATCGCCAAAGTTATGGGCAACAATTATATAATCAAGGTCTTCACCATCACTGCCGTTAAGGGCCTCTTTCGCTGCAAGGTATGCTATGTCGGATGTCATAAGGTCATCAGTGACCCAGCGCCTCTCCCTTATGCAGGTGATATCCTGAAAGGTAGAAATTATGTCTCTATTCTCTTTTACCTGTTTTTCATGGGCAGAGGTGTAAAAATCCCTTTGCATAAAATGGCTATTTTCTATTTTAACTTCAGGGATATAGCTCCCTGTTCCTGTAATAATACTGTTTGGCATAAAAATTCCTGGGTTTAAATAATTTATTCAACACCTTCGCTGTGACACGTGCGATATATCATAACAACTATCTATCTCTCCCCGGTCAGGGCTTTAGCTTCTTCCAGCTTCCCCTTATATTGAAGGTGGCTCAAAAACGGCTTTTCTCATACCATTAATTATTAGTTCGATCAAATTGAATTTCCTTTTATCTTGACCATGTCTCCAATCTTACCTATATTGGAGCCCTTTCGGGGCATTATCCCGAAATATTTGTTTTTTCCCAGGCATTGCCTGTACGAAATTCAGCAAATTTACCGGTTCATCGACAATATAAGGAGGAACTTATGAGAAAAGTAGCAATAATAGGAGTTGGTCAGAGCGCTTTTGTACGCGGATACCCCGGTTCAATCAGGGAACTGGCCTTTGAGGGCTTCAGGGAAGCCATGCTGGATGCAAAGATTGCAACTACTGATATAGATGCCTCAGTAGTATGCTCTGCGCCTGAATATGACAAGCAGCGATCACCTGCGGGGGTTTTGGCTGAATACCTTGGCTTAACCCCACAGCCGACATTCTACGTTGAGACCCTTTGTTCATCAAGCAGCACAGGCCTAAAACTGGCCTATTCGCTTGTGGCATCAGGCCTGCACGATGTGGTTGCGGTTTTAGGCTTCCAGAAGATGTCAGAAATAACATCTGCAGAATCACAGGAGAGGATGGGACGCGGGGCTGATATCCAGTGGGAAAGCCCCTTTGGCACAATGATGCCTGCCTATTATGCCACCTATGCAAGGGGGCATTTTCTTAAATATGGCACCACCCAGGATGACCTTGCCCTTATCAGGGTAAAGGCCGCAACATATGGCCAGATAAATGAGAAGGCCGTTTACAGAAAACCAGTTACATTTGAGATGTTTTCTGACCCTGACAACACCATGTCAGGCCCTGTTGCAAGCCCCTTAAGGGTAGGAGACTGCTGCGCCAATGCAGACGGAAGCTCATGCCTGATAGTGGCCTGTGAAGAAAAGGCAAAGATATTTTCAAAAAAACCGGTATGGATAAAGGGGATCGGCTCTGCATCCACAGCGGTTAACCTGGCTGGACGAGACCTCTTTTCCGGTCTTACAGTAGGTATTGAGGCTGGAAAACAGGCATACAAGATGGCAGGGATCACACCCAAGCACATCAATGTTGCAGAGGTGCATGACTGCTTCACAATAGCAGAGCTTATGGCCTATGAAAACCTGGGTTTTGCAAAGCCGGGTGAGGGGAAGGATCTTATCAGGTCAAAGGAGACCTACAAGGAGGGGAGCATCCCTGTTAATGTTGACGGAGGGCTTTTATCAAAGGGGCATCCGATAGGGGCCACAGGCGGTTCGCAGGTAAGGACAATAGTTCTCCAGCTAAGGGGTGAGGCCGGCCCTATGCAGGTAAAGGAGCCTGTATTCGGTCTGGTGCATAATATAGGCGGCGTTGGCCTCTACGGCAACGTAACAATACTGGGGAGGGAATAAAATGGCTAGCAAGGATATTGATGTAAGATTCAACAAGTTTGGTACAATCAGTTTCACCTCCACAACCAAGGTAAACGATTTTATAGATAAACTTGAGGCAGGCAAGGTATCAGGGACAATCTGCAAGGAATGCGGCGCCAAATATTTTCCGCCCAGGGCAGACTGCTGCAAATGTCTTTCAAGCAGCATGGAGTGGTTTGATGTAAGCGGCAAAGGAAAGCTTCTCACCTACAGCAAACTGGAATATGCCCCGATCGGTTTTGAAAATGACCTGCCCTACTGCATCGCAGTGGTTGATTTTGGCGAATTCAAGATGTTCGGCAGGATCAGCGGGGATATTGCTGACAGTGAAATCAAGGGCGGCATGGAGCTCAAGGCAGTTGTGAACAGACTTCCCAATGGCCAGCTCAACTATGTTTTTGAAAAGGCATAATTTTTATTACCTGCCATATCATCTGCAGAGACAAGGCATGCCTTGTCTCTGCAATTAATTATTAATCAGGAATTCATGAAAGATAATTCGGATAAAAATCCCGGCAACTCAGGCTGGCTTGAGATAACTATAGATATTGACCCCTCTGCAAAAGAGGCAGTGAGCGATTTTCTTATGGGGCTGGGCTGCGATGGTGTTGTGTCGGAGGATTTTGAAAATGGCCTTATGAAGGCATATTTGCCATCTGACACTAATGACCCTGATGCTGTTAGAAATAGTCTTGTGACCTTTTTTAATAATCTGAAAGAGCCATTCCCTGATATTGCTGACCCTGTTCTGGATATAAAAGAGATGGCCAATCAGGACTGGGGCACAAGCTGGCGCAGCTTTTTTTATCTTGAAAAGATCACTGATAATCTCATGATACTTCCTGCCTGGGAAAAGATGCCTGACCCTGTTAAGTGTCATGTGATAAGGATTGATCCGGGCACCGCCTTTGGCACAGGAAAGCATGAAACCACAAGGATGTGCCTTAAGGCCATTGAGGATAATGTGCCGGATAAACCTTGGACAATGCTTGATGTGGGCACAGGGAGCGGTATACTCTCTGTTTACGGGGCAATGCTGGGGGCGCAGGAGATCACTGCAATTGATAATGATCCTGAAGCAATAATCTGGGCAGAAAGGAATGTTTCCCTGAACGATCTTCCTGTTAAGATCGATTTATCCACAACCCCTCTTGATAGAATTGATAAGAAATATGATCTTATCGTTGCAAACATTATCATGAACACCATACTGGAATTAAACCCCCTTTTCCCGGTGCGGCTTGCACCTGATGGCATACTTATCCTCTCCGGCATACTAACCGGGCAGACAGACAGGATAGTTGAAGATTTAAAGCGCCATGGCCTCACAAAAACAGGTGAAACTGTCATGGGTGAATGGGCATGCCTTATAGTGAAAAAGGTTTAACAGTGCAGAGATGAACGTTTTAAAGGTAAAGACAGGTCATATTCCGCAGGGGGGTAACTATGGCGGGAATTCAGACTCCTAATGCTACACTGTCCCTGTAACAATCTCGGGATAAATTCAGTGGAAGTCTATTACTCTGACGTCATTCCCGACTTGATCGGGGAATCCAGATTTTTTGATATACTATTTGGTGACTGTCCAATGTCATGGCTGTTCTCTGTCCCATTCAGCTTCTTTGGGGGCTATCAGTTTCATGTATTGCAAGTCCAATCCCTGTTGTCATAGTCGTAAAATTGAAGCTGGCATCTACAATAATAGTTTGCCTGAGAGACATAAGAATAAAATCCTTTTATTTTTAACATCCTGTTTAGCAGCCAGACAACTCAAATGATCTCATTGCAGGACATATTTTTTAAAATGAGCCTTTAAAGCAATACTGCATTTAAAAATGGCATGAAAGCATAGTATGCCATCTTATTCAAGTTTCAATAAGTTTCTGTCAATTGTGTAGGCCAGACACTTATTGTCACTTCTTCTTTCAAATACTGTTTAAGGTCTCTTGTAAAATTGGACATTATATACTGCTTCGATGAGCAATCTCAAATCGTCTGGTTAGTATTTCAAAAGGAATACCATATTCTTCATTAAAACCATTGGCATCAAGAAGCTCAGGAATTAATATTTTTAATTTTTCAATAAGTCCTTCTAGCGTATCTTCTTCCGTCGCAAGGCCTGGGACATCATCACTTGTAGCAACCCATACAGATGCTTCCTCGTCCCACTCAGCCCTTATAAAAAAAGGTTTTTTTGTCATATTCTCATCTCGAATTATTAATGTGACTAATCTTAATATAAATGATATTACTTGGCAATAATGATATTATTTTAAAGTATTCTAAGCGGGTCCGCCAAGCGCTCAATAATTGTCAAGATTCAAGGGTGACCCCTTGTTTTTCCATAACAGCAAGCTCTTCACGTTGATTTTCAGTTAAATATATCTGTGTTCGAACCATAATTCACATCCGGTAAAATATACACAGCGATTATACATCACACTGAAAACATAACAAGGTGATCAATATGAAAGAGCTGCTTCAAATTTACATAAGGCTGACAAATCACTTCGTAATATTGGGTTACAATTTTCTATCGCGGTACGTGATAAATTGTGTGACATCTGATTTTTTCTCTTCGGCTTATATTGAAAAGCCACACTATCGAACAGGTCTGACAGTCTCAGAATTGCCCCAACAAGACCATCACTATCTCTCCCGGTTTGCTGCTTATAATTTGTTTTAAGTAATTTTTTGAGATAATTGTAATCTGTTTTTATTTTGATCGTTTTGTAACCTCTTTCATTGCTGATTTCTAATGCCCGATAAATAGCCAGCATTTCACCGCAACCGGATGGAATACCTGTGTATGCCTCGCCAATTTGATCTATAAGGATTCCATTTCTATGGGGTCTATCAGTTTCATGTATTGCAAGTCCAATCCCTGTTGTCATAGTCGTAAAATTGAAGCTGGCATCTACAATAATAGTTTGCCTGAGAGACATAAGAATAAAATCCTTTTATTTTTAACATCCTGTTTAGCAGCCAGACAACTCAAATGATCTCATTGCAGGACATATTTTTGAAAATGAGCCTTTAAAGCAATACTGCATTTCAAAATGGCATGAAAGCATAGTATGCCATCTTATTCAAGTTTCAATATGTTTCTGTCAATAGTGTAGGCCAGACACTTATTATCACTTATTATCATGCCGGGCGGCATTTTATCGCTCGGTCATTTGTTGAAGGGCGGGTTAGGCTTTACTCGGCATTTTAGTAGCCAAGTCACCTTGAACTTATGGTTAGGAGCCAATTCGGTTCAAGTTTGAAATATTAATATAAACCGATACAATCCATATTATCAACACTATATAGCCGAATAACCGAAACCAATACGTTCTTTCAGAAAAAAAATATTTCTTTGTGTCTTCTGATTTTCCTAATGCTGTAAATTTCCCCATTTGCCAATATATATAACCAAGTATATTTGCTACCCACTTAGGTTTTAAAATAAAAAGCAAACAAAATAATAATTGTAGAATTGATATCATTATTACTTCAATCAATATCATTATCTCCTAACGCTTGGCTTCACGGGAAGGCGACGTCTTATCAGGCTTTCCAGTGAAAGCCTTTGTTAGTTGTCTTCGTAGTACT
>CAYWRH010000065.1:0-21434 GCA_964460435.1 uncultured Desulfatiglans sp. | reverse complement strand
CCTTTTACACTTATGCTACCCTTCAATCTTCTCAAGCAAGATCAAGTTTTCTGAACTTATTCTTTTGTCTTTCTATCTTTAGACCTGTTATGAATGCATCGATAACGGAATATACCCACAATAAAATGAAGGCATAAGAAATTGCCCTCAGAAAAGCATAATCTGAAAAATCTATCTTATCCAGTATTGCATCACTGTTAATATTTACAGGGTCAAGCCCGGGTAATATGGCCATAATTATCTTTGCCACCTTAAATACAAAGGCAAATAAAAGAACAAATATAATACCCATATGAACAAGTCCCTTTCTGATCTGGCCATTTATTATCTGGCCAAGTCCAGGGACAATAATCGCTGAACAGAATGTTGATATGAAATATTTTTTCATTTTATGCCGTCTTTAAGATAGACCACGAAAAGGTATTAAAATATTGCTATTTAAGCCGCCTTGATTTAAATTAATATAAATTATTTATTAAAAATTTCAAAAAAATAAGGCAATGCCCGAAAAAAACATACAAACATTAATGGAAACCCCCTTTCCCAGGTCAACATCTGTAGCAGACAGGGTACGCCTGCTCATGAATGTTGTAGGCCAGAATGATGTCTTGGCAATCATAATGAATGCTGATCCTGATGCAATGGCAAGCGCCATGGCCCTTAAAAGGATATTCTGGAGAAGGGCGCGAAAAATTAATATCTATCATACCAATGTCATTAAAAGGGATGACAACCTTGCCATGGTTAAGCTGCTCAAACTTGATCAGAGGCATATAAAAAAGATGAACCCGGAGGAGGTGACAAAATTTGCACTGGTAGACTCCCAGCCTTCACATGGTGAGCTGCTAAGTAAATATGAGTATGATATTATTATTGATCACCACCCATTTATCGAGCAGTCAAAGGCCATGTTTATGGATATTAAAGAGGGATATGGCGCCACCTCTACAATACTTACGGAGTATCTGAGGGCAGCGGGTATAAAGCCGTCACCAAGACTTGCAACAGCCCTTTTTTACGGGATAAAGACTGATACAGACAATTTTGTAAGGGAATCCACTTCTAATGACATTAATGCATTCAGGTATCTCTATCAGTTTATCAATACCAATAATATAAAAAAGATCGAGTCATCAGAGCTCACCAGAAAGACCCTGGAGAGTTATAAAAAGGCAATGGAAAGTTGTGTTTTTTTTAAAGACAGGGTTTTCATACCAATGGGGATAGTGGATAACCCTGACACACTTGTGCTGATAGCCGACTTTTTTATCAAGATGGCTGATGTGACATGGTCAGTTGCAGCAGGTATAAACGGGAAAAGGCTTATCATTATATTCAGGAATGCCGGATTTAGGTATGACGCAGGTAAACTGGTAAACAGGCTCTTTGGGGAGTATGGATCAGCCGGCGGTCACAAGAGTGCTGCCAGGGCGGAAATTCCCCTTTCCAATATAGAAAAAGAGGTGCCTGACGGGGTTGACTTTACCCAGTTTATTACCACAAAACTCAGGAGCATATAAAGCTAATGTTTAGGACTTTCCTTCTGGGATGTAAGACTGGAAAGCACTATACCTGTAATACCGCCAAGGATGATAAGCACCTTCTGGTAATGCCATATCCCGCTTGTTGAGAGATTAAGGTCCGGTATTATGAAGTTCAGGTAATGCACCATAATTGGCAGAAGCAGGAGTGATAAAATAAGGTTTGCAGACTGGAATACCAGATTTTTTTTTAAAAACTTAACAAGAAAACCTAAAAACTGGGCAAGGGCATCCATTCTTCTCAATTTATTCTCCAGCGCTATCAGTTCGCCTGAATAGCCTTTAAGCCTATCCAGTGTGTCATGGAATTCCCTTGCAGCCTGGTGCTTGATCTTTTCATGCACAATCTCAATATTGTGCTCCATGCTCCTCAACCTGCTTTCCACCGGCCTGATCATAAAATCATAGGGCAGTAATTCGAGATATTTTTTACACCTCAGCATCAACTGACCAATTTCTTCCTCAATTTTTGAAAGTTTGATCTCACGGCCTTTAACAATCCTGTTGCCCAAATT
This sequence comes from uncultured Desulfatiglans sp., assembly GCA_964460435.1. Lineage (GTDB taxonomy): Bacteria > Desulfobacterota > DSM-4660 > Desulfatiglandales > HGW-15 > JAAZBV01. Next base: position 19,378 of record CAYWRH010000065.1, on the reverse strand, counting down.
CAGGATATCCTCTTCATAATGGATCACATCAAGATAGCCGAAAAAGCTGTTTGTGCTCATAAGCTGGGCTATCTTTGCAATATGTGCATTTGCCTCTATTATCTCTTCAGCCTCTTTACCTATGATTTTTTCAAGCCCGGCGAGTTCATCCTTTGCTATTGGCAGCAGTTTCTCAGCCTTTTCCTTTGCCTCAATAAGAAGATAATCAAGGCTGGCGGCTATTTCTCTCTGATAGTTTGCGAGTTCAGGGTCAATCAGTGCATAGATATAATAATCCCTGTTTTTCCTGATTAGTTTTATCAGCTGCTCGACCGCAGAATTGATATTGCCGCTATGGAATTTTGCAAGGATCTCAAAATAGGTCGCCTCTGTGCAGTGAGGAGAAAGCTTCAGTATCTTTCTTAATGACTCCCTGGCCTTATTGTATTCCCTTGACAGGTTGGATATCCTGTACATGAGAAAATGGATAAATATCTTTTCAGGGTTCCTGACAGCCGTTTCAAGCGCCTTTTTAAGTATCAGTGCAGCATTTTTCAACTGATTGTTTTCGATATAGAGGAGCCCTGCAATGCAGTAGAGCTTGTAGTCACTGCTTTTTTTCTTTATCTCGCTTTCTATAATGGATTCAACCTGGGTATGATTTGATACCCTGAGACAGTCAAACCCCAACCAGAGCAGTCCTCCCCTGTCATTTTCTTCCTGGTTTGCCTTTATCTTGTTCCAGTTATCCTCCTTTGTATTCCAAATGGTCCTTAACAGCCTAAGCTGGAAAACACTCTTGAGTTCATAAAAGGCATTATGGGCCATATATATAGGATCACTTTTATTCATCGATTCAATATTCTTCAATATGGCTGGGCTGGCCTGGAGGTAATTTAGGAACAGGCTGTTTATGCTGTTTAGAGGCATATACCCCAGTTTCTCAATATACCCGGTCAGCTCTGTGATCATTTTTGAGGGGCAGGCTTTAGTCTCATGGGACTGGCTTCCGCAATAAAAACAGGGGGTAAACTCGCCATTTACAAGCGCCTGCTGGTATCTGAAAATTGTTGTGCCTTCCTGGCTCTCTTTGTTCTGGGACAAAACAAGGAAAGAACCATTAGACCCTTTTCCGTTGTTCAGGTTTATATGTTGAATACCTTCCTTGATCATCATCTGAAAGGTATTCTCGGTTGTATATATTTCCCCTGGCTCAAGCTGGTTAAGATTTGCCTTGAGATTATTAAGGGATATCTTTCCCGCAATAATATATGGCCCACTGTCCAGAATTATCTGTAACGGGAGGCACATGTTTGCCTCACCGCCCATATTGGTCTGAAGGTAGCCCATGACATGTCTTGCGATCTCATATGCAAGTGAGGGCTTTTTTACAATAAGGCTTATTGAGCGGTCACTGTTGATCTGTTCCTTTTCAATTGTTACAACCGACCAGAACCTGCTCTTTTCAGCAATAAGCTTGTTCCATTGGTTATCAAAACGGCGGCTTCCGAGGTTAAATATCGGCCTCAGATGGAGCATTGTCTTCTTTGTCGGGTCAAGGGATATCCGGCTGTCCCAAATAACCTTGAAAAGCTTCAGATCCCTTATTGCGCTGTTGGTCTTTGGCATCGCAAAGCTTTCAAACCTGACAAGAGGGATATTTTTTATTGTGGAATGGAGTTCGCTTGAAATCAGGATTTCATCGCCTGACGCAAGGGGCAGGAATTTGGCAGCCATGTTTACAACATCACCAAATATGTCGCCATCATCGATGATACCCTCTCCATAGTGAACGCACAGCCTTATGTGTATCTCCCCCTTTTCCTTTTTTTCATTGTTATATGTCTGGAATTTCTGCTGGATCTTTATCGCTGACTTGAGCGCATCTTCCGGATTCAGGAAATAGGCCATAACAGAATCACCAAGCATCTTGACCACCTTGCCGCCAAAGTCACTGATAGCAGGCGATGCAAGATCCTGATGGATTTTGAGCATCTTTCTCCCCTCTATATCACCGTTTTTCTTAAAATATTCCGATGATCCCACTATGTCGGTAAAAAGCACTGCCATCTTCATGATGGCATCTTTTGAATAGTCCGACTTTTGTTTATGGGGGATATTTAAAATATTCTCCTGTTTTGCACCTGTCAGCATCTGGATGTTCCTTTACCCTCTTTGTTCTCTTTGCGGTTATAGTCAGCTGTACAGCATTAATATTACCAATATGCAGCGCTTCCCAATGTCTGATCGTCACCATGTATATAAAACTTTATTAATTATTTATTGAATTTGTTAAATATTTTGTGATTTAACCGGTTCAGAATCCGGAATAACAGGAAAAATGGGATTCTTCATAAACATTAGGATTCTTTGGCACAAACCAGATGATATATGAAATATTTCTTTATCTAACCACGGAGGACACAGAGGTCACGGAGTAAAAATAATAAAATCTCTGTGAACTCTGTGCCTCTGTGGTAAAAAATATGATTTTGTATTTACACCAATGTATGCTTAAGCAAAACCCAGAAAATGAAAAAGCACCTTTTCAGGTGCTTTTTTGTGGGTTGATTTGGTGGAGCTGATCGGGATCGAACCGACGACCTCTTGAATGCCATTCAAGCGCTCTCCCAACTGAGCTACAGCCCCGGAAGAGGTTGCGATATTAGCAATACATTGATACCCTGTCAATAAGATATTGACAGGATTATATTATCAACTATAATCCCCAAAAAAATCATGCCGGAGTGGTGAAACTGGTAGACGCGCTGGACTCAAAATCCAGTGAGCTTTACGCTCGTGTCGGTTCAAGTCCGACCTTCGGCACCACATTGTTATTTAAACATAAGCAGGCTTAATGCCATAACAGCCATTCCGGTTACAAGGCCGATTATACTGTCATGTCCTTTGCCGTATGCCCTGCTTGTGGGGATAAGCTCATCAAGGCTTATATAGACCATTATTCCTGCCACACCGCTGAACATAATGGCCATGAAACCCTGCGGTATAAGTGATGTCTGCCAGCCAACAAAAAAACCGATAATTATGTAAGCAGCTATTGCACCCACTGGTTCAGCAAGGCCGCTTAATAATGATAAAAGGAATGCCTTTTTTCTATTGCCCGTGGCGTAAAAGATAGGAACGGAAACACTTATGCCTTCAGGTATATTGTGAAGTGCAATGGCAACAGCAATCGCAATACCCAATGATGGGTCATCAAGGGCAGCAAGGAAGGTGGCAAGCCCTTCAGGAAAATTGTGAATTCCTATTGCGAGCGCCGTAAAAAGGCCCATTCGCATGAGCTTTATATGTTCAGGAGTGTGATCATGTGTTCCAGGTTCCTTTTTTAAGAGAGCATCCTCTGCGCAGGGTGCCGGTGCCAGAGGATTCTTGATAAAGGCCTTTTCCTTTTCAGAATGGGTTTCATGCGGATTTTCTGCGGAGGGAATGAGTTTATCGATCAGCGCGATGAGCAGAATCCCGCCAAAGAATGATGCGGTATTGACCCAGTTACCAGACCTTTCGCCATATTGGGCCACAAGCGTCTCAAGGCCCTTGAATAGTATCTCGACAAACGAAACATAGAGCATAACGCCTGCTGAAAAGCCTGTAGCAATGGAGAGAAACCGGTAATTGTCTCTTTTGGCATAGAATGCAATTATACTCCCTATGCCGGTAGCCATGCCGGCAAACAGGGTCAGACCTATTGCTATAAGTACATTATTCATATGTTGCAGAGATAAAAAAGGGGCAAAAGACCCTTGATCCTGTGCCCCCTATAATTTCTTTTTTAATATTCCCTGATTAAGACTATTTTTTATCTTTACTGAATTTCTGTCTGATTGCACCTATCGTTATAATAAGACCCAGTACAACCATGATACTGATCAGATAAATGGCTATTGCTGCATCTAATAAAGGCATAATATTCTCCTCTGTTTTTATTTTAAGACCTACCATTTTTTACCCGGATGTGCGAGTCTCCAGATTATATAAAAAACCACAGCCATCCCCATAGTTATAACAAATTGTATTAAGAGTATTTTCCAGGGCCATGCCATATTGTTTTCTCCTCTTATAGTTTTCTATTGTTTTATTTTTCTCTACTTCTGCTCTGCCATTTTAATCTGCCGTAAATAACCCGGTTTCCCTGGTAAAATAAGGTTAAGGACAATACCAAAGAAAACCGTAGCGAATGTTGTCGGATATACATTCAGGCTCATAAAGTCCGGCAGCCATGTGGGCGCTGCAAATGTCCAAAGGAAATTTGCACCATAACCGGCAAGCATGGTTGCCCATGCCGCAAATCTGTTGACCTTCCACACCATGCCTATCAGGTAAACACCAAACACAGGTATACCAAAGGAAAATGTCCAGAAGAATATGGAAAGCACAAGCTGAAGCTTAAGCGCCGGAATAATCACGATAAGGGCACACACAAAAATCATGACCCTTGTAAGTATCAGGAATGTCCTGTCACTCATTTTGGGGTTTACTGCCCTCTTGAAAATATCGTGGACAATCATATGAGATGACGCCAGTATGAGCTGGGAACTGGTTGAAAGGGTTGCAGCCAGAAGCGCAATCATCAATATGCCTACCATCCACTGAGGAAGCGCCATCAGCGCCATTTTCGGCACTGAAAGCTTTGCGCCTGCCGCGGCTATACCGGTAATGGACATGCCAACCAGCGCAAGAATTACCCACGGATATGTCACAAGGCTATTGACAAAGGCTGCCCAGAATACACCCTTTCTGATATCCGATTCAGACCTTGCAAGCAGAAGAGGCTGGTACTGTGCCTGGGATGCGCTGCACATGAACACGAGGAGAAACAGACACGGGATAAGAAGCGCATACATCACATCAGGTGAAAAATTCAGGATGTCAAGATGGAGTGGTTTCCCTGCCTTCATATAAAAGTCAGCAACCGATTCCCATCCTCCATGACCGTTATTAAGCCACCTTCCAGTTGCGAACACAGCAGCAAATGAACCCAGAACCAGCATTATTGCGTTGGCAAAATTCATCCAGGCCACCTGCTGGAGACCAGCTACTATGATATAGAGTATTGTAAGGCCAACCGCTAGAAGTATGCAGTGGGGATTAAATGGAATGGCCTCACCGCCAAGGGCATAAAATGCGGTTGCAGTGGCAAGTATCTCAGCTATACAGATGCCGATGAGCTGGGCAGGAAAAACCGCTGAAATAAGCCATCCAATGCCCTCGCCAAAGATCTTCCCCATCCCTTCAGGGAATGTCTGGACATTAAGCCTTCTAAACCAGGGGCCAAACCATAACAGAAACAGGGGCACAAACAGACCGCCGCCTATTATCCCCCACCATAAAACAGATGCCCCGAAACCTGCTGATGCCTCCCAGAGTGAAAGGGTATGGCCGCTTCCAAGGGGCGCAAGGACAAAACCTGCTGTAATCAGGGGCCATGCAAGTGTGTGCCCGCCTCCGGTAACAAAATCACTGCCTGATTTTACCTTTTTCTTGAGATAGATGCTGGTGCCGACACTCAGGATAACATAATAACCGATTGCAATTATTAACGCTGTTGACATTCAATTCCCTCCCTAGCAAAGATATGATACCTGTTTCATTAAGAACTGGTATAAACAGATTGTATCTATTAACAGGAACAATCTGACTGACACCTATAACAGTCGGGTTTTTGATCTTTTATTGCCATCTTTATATCATATTTATAGAAAACCGGACGAAAAGTGCCTTATTCTCTATCCCAACCTTATTTCTTTGTCAACCTTGATATAACTCTATGTGTCTTCTCACTGTCCTGCGGTCGAGATTCATCCTTCGGGCGACCTCTTCATAGGTTCCATACCTTTCATACAGGAGTGCGCAGTACCCGCTTATCAACTCCTGGGAGTCGATACTCTGGTTTTCTATTCCGTTTTTAAGCATCTCCTTAATCCCTTTGGCTGGCGACAGGGATTCACCTCTGTATTCCCTTGTAAGCAGTATCCTGCGGGTTGCCTGTTCAAGTTCACGCACATTACCGGGCCATGAATAATCTCTGCCAGGACTTTTTTCAAGAGATTTAAGTACAAGAGAAACAAGTTCTTCTGATTTTTCGCCTGTAAGCCGTTCTATAATACTGTTGAGGATAAGGCGCAATTCATCAGGATTCTCTCGAATACGCTCTGAGAGAGAGGGCATGATAATGCAATCAGAGCAGAGCCTGTAATAAAAATCGCTTCTGAACAGGCCATTACCCCTTAAATCCTTGATCGATTTATTGGTTGCCGCAATCACCCTCCCGTTAAACCTTAAGATTTCATGACTCCCGACAGGGCTGAATGTGCGCTCCTGGAGTATCTGTAACAGTTTAAGCTGGACCGGAAGCGACACATCACCTATCTCATCCAGCAATATTGAACCGTGTGGCCTGCATCTGCTGAATATACCCTCGTGCTGATTAATTGCCCCAGTAAATGCCCCTTTCTTGTGGCCGAAAAGCTCAGACTCTATAAGTGTTTCAGGATACAGAGAGAGATTGATAGATATAAAACTGTTCATAAAGCTGTCTGTAAAAATATTCTTTTCAGGGTTATATGGTATAAAGCCTGACCTGCCTATTGCTGCGGCGGCTGTGCCCTTGCCTGTGCCTGTATCGCCAAGGATCATGGTGGAAAAGTCTTCCATCCGGTTCATGAGAAAGCGTTCGTAAAGGCGAATATCATATGTAAAAACATTGTTCCACAGATGCCTTCTTAAATCCCTCATACATGGGCTCTGTCCTATAAGGGCCTTGTCAATAAAGTAATAGGCCCGCTTCAGTTGATAAAGTATTGCAAAGAACCTGCAAGCTTCATCAGGAGTGAACCCCCTCTTAATGAATAATGAGATGGCATCCCTGCCAAATGAAACCTGACAGGTCGAGTCACCTGCCTTTATCTGCCGCACAATAAGGTCATCAAAATTTTTTGTGAAAATAAAGAATATCTCAAAGAGAAAGGCGCTCTGCATCATGATCCTGTCATCACCGCTATACAGGCCAATATCCGCCCTGCCCTCTTTTTCCAGTTTATCTATACGTTCTTTTATCTTTGAAAAGAGGCAAAGAAGGCGCTCTTCTAAAGGGGTATCTGGCGGGCACTCTGCAATCCTGATATCAAGCTCAGTCCTTTCGTTACTGAAGGGGTTTGAAAGCGCTGCGCGGGACACAAGCCTGAAAAATGTTCTCTCTTCCTGTGTTAGTTTTTTATAGTTTGCCATGCATATTAGGTATATGCGTTATACAAATATTGTCAACATCAATAATCTCCAGAGTTGATAAATTTCAAAGCAGACCTTTTATCATATTGTTTTTATTGTATTTAGCATTATCAACCTCTATGGCACAAATTATGCCATCTATATGGACTATCGGGTCTATATTTTATTAAAGGAGATGATCATATGGCAGAAAAATTATTTAAACTGACAACCTGGAATAAGGAGAGCCTCAGGTATGTAGACAAGGTAAACACCCATAACCTGTTTCGCATGCCCTGGTCTATGTCTGACAATGCTTTTACATGGCTTGAAATAACAAGAAGATGTGACCTCAATTGCAGTTACTGCTACCAGACGAGTGACCCGGAAAGCAACAAGAGCCTGTTCCAGATAGAACAGGAGCTGATTTCCATGCTTGGCTTAAGAAAGACAGATACAATATTTATCACCGGAGGAGAACCGCTCCTTCACCCTGACCTTGAGGCCATCGTAAAAATGGTAAAATCCTACCGCATAAAACCGGTGCTCATGACCAATGGAAACAGACTGAATGATGACAGGGTAAAAACCCTGAAGGAGGCAGGCCTCTTCGGATTTATTATCCATGTGGACAGGGGACAGGAGAGACCTGGATGGAAGGATAAACCCGAAAAGGCACTTAACAACCTGCGGCAGGAATATGCCGATATGATCTATAAGGCAGGAGGCATGATCTGTGGTTTTAATACGACCATCCTTCCTGAAACCCTTCATGAACTGCCTGATATAGTAGAATGGACAGTAAGCAACATTGACAGGGTCTGCACAAATACAATCATCCCTGTAAGGGTGCTTGGTAATGATAATGCCTGGGACCTTTATGTGAATGGAAAAAGGATTAATTACGAGGAAACAGCCTTTTCCACAAGGGAGTATGCGAGTAAAACAAACAAGGACCTTACTTCAACCGACCTGATCAGGCAGGTGAAAAAGGTTATCCCGGGTTTCAGGGCCAATTCATTCCTGGGCGGCACAGAGGTCCCTGATGCACCCAAATGGCTCTTTTCAAATGTCATAGGCACAAAGGACAAGATACTCGGATTTATGGGTTCAAATGCAATGGAGCTGATTCAGAATGGTTACCATTTTTTAAAGGGCAAATACCTTTCATTCCTTAAGCCTCGCATGTACGGCATGGGCAAGACGATGTTTCCTATTGGTGTAATAGACAGGGATATCCGAAAGGCCTCACTTTCATATCTCATTGATTGTTTAAAAAACCCTTTAAACATTTTCAAAAAGCTATATGTCCAGAGCCTTTTAATACTTCAGCCTCAGGATATACTGGAGGATGGGAGACAGGATTTGTGTGATGGGTGTCCAAATAAAACATACCACAATGGAGCATTAATCTCCGCATGCAGAAAGGAGGAGTATGTCAGGTTCGGAGGCATGGTGACATTAAAGAAAAAGGAAGAAGCAATGAGCTATCAGAAACAACAGGGAGGCAAATTTGCATCATGTTAATAAAACAAAGGATCATTTTATTATCAGCAATAGCAATATTCCTCGCCTGTATTAGCAATATGAACACAGTTATTGCTGACCAGCCTGATGTTGATTTTATTGTAACTGAATCTATAAGGAGATTTGAGCAGGTGCATGACTTTACTTGTACACTTGAAAAAAAGGTAAATAAAAAAGGTGTTCTATATTATGACCCTGAGATCATTGCAAAGTGTAAAAAGCCTGCACATTATTACTTTAAATGGGGAAAGGGAAGGTTTGAAGGACAGGAGGTGATATTTGATCAGGGCCGTAACAATAACAGGATTATAGGTCATTATGGTGGGCTATTAAGTTTTATCACTCTTAAACTTGACCCGGAGGGCAGCATTGCAATGAAGAGGAATCATCACCCTTTAAAACGAAGCGGGCTTGTAAAGATATATGATATCCTTGATGACAGTTACACTAAACACAAAGAAACAGGTGCAGGAATTATTGAACTCGCCGGAGAGGGAATGGTTGATGACAGGGCTGTGTGGATAATTCAGGGTGTATTTCCTCCTGACATAGGTTTTTATAATGCAAAGATGACCCTGTATCTGGACAAAGAACATCTGTTGCCTATCAAGGTGACTGTTTATGACTGGTCAGGTGAGTTGTATGAGGAGTATACCTTTCATAATCTTAAGTTTAATGTCGGGCTTGATGAAAAGGACTTTAATCCTGATAATGATCAATACAATTTTTTCTAAGGCGATAAAATGAACACCATATTATTGGCAGCACTTGCAGCATGGGTTATGGCCCAGACAGTAAAGGTTTTATTTGGATTTATCAGATACGGAAGAGATGGCAGGTCACGTGTAATATGGAGGATCATCTGGGCGGGCGGTATGCCCAGTGTTCACAGCTCGGTAATAACATCAGTGGCAATAACAATTTTACACTCCACAGGTTTTGAAAGTGCCATCTTTGGACTTGCAGCTGTCATGAGCCTTATAGTTATCTATGACAGGGGAAGGATGCATTCCATCTACAATACATTCCAGAAGAGGTATCCGGTCTTTGCAGCAGAGATTCAGCGAGATCCTGTATTAAAGGACCTTGTAGGGCACAGGCCGGCTGAAATAATCGCCGGGGTTATTATAGGCGCTACCTCAAGCCTGTTAATCAGCTTTATATATTAATGCAAGGCTGATAATACCGGCCGCGAAATAATGTTACAAAGAAAGGAGACAGGTATAATGAAACAATCCATAAAGAAGTTTTTATTTTGGTCCCCTCGGGTTTTGTGCATCATCTTTGCACTTTTCATAAGTATTTTTGCGCTGGATGTTTTTGATGGTCAGCACACCTTTTGGGAGACCATGCTTGCATTGGTTATTCATTTGATCCCGACTATGGTTATCGTTCTTGTCTTAATAATTGCATGGAAACGGGAACTTTTTGGCTGTATCGTTTTTTTTGTTTTACCAATAATTTATATTGCAATGGCCTGGGGAAGATTTACAATTTCAGTTTATTTGACAATGTGTACCCCGATGCTTCTTATTAGTGTATTATATTTTCTCAATTGGAAGTACAAGGATGAGTTACAGGTAAAATAGTATACTCCTTAACTGTTATTGATAACGGCCCAGAAAGACATCCGGTGTTATATACCCCCTTCGTCATGCCCGTGCAGACGGGCATCTATTTTAATTTGATGCCTCAAATGGATTCCCTCCTGCGAGGGAATGACACATAGGGTAAAGTATTGTGAAATTATTTTTTCAAACGCAGGCTAATTATATCGTCATATTAGGAGAAAATAACCATGGTTAACAGTAATATGAAAAAGCGCAAGATCATTAAAATTTTATCAGGCTTTTTATGTCTGCTGATAGTTTTTATTTTGGTAACGTCGATATACTGTATAAATGAGGTTCGTATTGCGCGTCGGGACACCATGGCGCTGTTTACATCTGCACTGAACCGTTATGGAACACAGTTAAGCCTTTCAGATATTTCACCTGAACGAAAAAAATGTTGATAGCCATAGTTGACCCGAGATTTTATACCCATCACGGTGCAGATCTTGAAAAACCTGGCGCACGAATGACCACACTGACTCAGGGGCTTGTAAAGTTACTTTATCTCCCGGATGGTTTTCATCAGGGCATCGCAAAACTCCGGCAGTCGCTTATCGCCAAATATACACTTAATTCTATTGTTACTAAAGATGATCAACTCCTCCTTTTCCTTAATATATGCTACCTTGGCCATGGAAATGACCAACCTGTTAATGGCCTTGCAAATGGAGCCAGAGTCTACTTTAACAAAGATTTCTCGGCCATTTCAGAAGATGAGTTTCTCTCTTTAATAGCAATGCTTTCCGGTCCTAATAACCTCAAGCCCGGATCTTCTGCCAATGAAGAAAAAGTACAACAAATAAAACTCTCTCTGTATGATAAAGCAGTGAATAACTTTGAACCACAGCGTCCTTTCTCTCATAGAGTGTCTATGGTAGTTATTAAACTTATAACAGATACAATACCAAGTTAATGAATTTAGTGTTTACCAATTATAAAGTACCAATATATGTAATCCCTTTCCTTCCAAAAGTATTATATTACATAGTTACTATGAAATTATTTTCACAATTTTCCTGATACACAACATTACCCCAAATTAACATATTGATATATTTAGCTTTTATTTTTTTCTATTTTCAGGATTGATTTTTGCATACTATCTCTTCCAAACCTATGGTAAAAAGAAAAAACTAATTCAGAGATTAGGAAGATTTAAAAGGGGGATTATTAATAATGGGGGTTTGTTTTCGCACTGCACTTACTGTTACAGCAACAATATTTTTTTTATGCAGCCAGGCACACGCAGGCCAGGCAAAAAATTCATCTCAATTCAAACTGAAAAATGAGACTGAAGGCCTGATGACTGATATGTACAGCCCTGAAATCAAGCTCATGAACCTCAGCAATGAGGAGCTTTATAACGCCGCAATGAAGGGCACACCTGAAGATCAGTATCAGGCCGCTCTTCTGTTTGGCCAGGGGCAGGAGGTAACAAGGGATTTTACAAAATGTATCAGGCTGCTTGAAAAGGCTTCAATGGGTGGAAATGTAAATGCCTCTTTCCTTTTAGGTACTATATATATAAAGGGGGGGAGCATCTTTGAAGAGGTTAAGACAGAGGTGGAGTATGGCGGTATACTCATCCCGGCTGAATTCCCTTATGATCCAACCCTGGCATTTCATTATTTTCTCGTATCAGGTGACAGGGGTGATACACTGAGCAGCGATGTATGCTGCATCATAAAGAAGCAACTCCTTGAAGCCGGTGAGGATACAGAAGGCGCAAAAAAGATGCTCAATAGTCTTGAGACATTCGCAAAAACAGGAAATGCCCTTGCACAGAGATTTCTGGCTGAGCTCTACAGCGAAGGCAAGATGGTAAAGCAGGATGATCAGGTTGCCTTTGACCTTTTTAAGGCAAGCGCTGAGCGCGGTGATGGGTGGAGCCAGTACAATACTGCCCGGAAATATATAAGCGGGATGGGTGTGGAGCGTGATACAAAAAAGGGTTTTGAGTGGATGAAAAAGGCAGCAGAAAATAACCTATCTATTGCACAGTTTGATCTGGCAGTGCTCTATTACCTGGGCACAGGCACCGCTATTGATAAGAAGCTCGGGTATGTATGGCTGCTTATAGCAAAAGAGAACGGGCATGAGGAGGCAGAGGCCCTTGTGAAGGAAGCTGATAAAGAGGGTTTAACAAAGGAGGAAAAAAAGGCTGCCCGTGATCTGGCTACAAAAATGTTAAAGCAGTTGTCAGCCCCGAAGGACACAGGCAAACTGCTTGCTGCTTTAAAGAGTTATTAATAGGAGTATCCATAGTCATTTACTGAATACCTCATTAAGTGTTTCAGGCAAGCCGTGCTTTTTTATTGCCCTTTCCCAGCGGGATAAATATTTATCCCGCAGTTTTTCTTTGCCTGCTTTAAACATACGCGCCTTATGAAAATCTATTATGAATATCTCATCGTTGTCATTAACCAGTATATTTCCCGGATGGAGATCTACATGATATAATCCTGAATTTATCAGGATGGTAACCTGTCTTCTTATTTCATTCAGGAGTTTAGCTATCCGGGCTTCATCCTTTAAACTGACCGAGGCAAGGGTTTCGCTGTTTTTTATCTCCTTTAATACAAGCCACCCTCTGTAAAAAAGAGAGCCCCTTGTTGCAAACGCAACCGGTTCCGGGACATTTACACCAAACCTTGATGCATTTATCAGTTGTTCAAACTCTATCCTGTTACAGGGTTTACCGGTTCTTATGTATGTCCTTTCAATAAATAATCTTATGAGACCCCCACGGGTATTATATTTAATGATAACAGGCCCAAATCCCTCCAGCTCCAGCCTTTTTATGGAGCCTCTCCCTCCGAGGACTCCTTCTGTTTTATCATTGGGTTCATCAAATATTTTGATCATTGCCTCAAGCTGAGTATGATTCAGCAAGGATAATGATCCAAAGGAATATGATTTATATTTCTGTTTGATGATCGGGACCATATTTATACATTCATATATTATAGTTAATCTCAGATATTATATTTTATGACCTATTCACATGTGGCAGCTATCATACAAACCGGATTTGGTCAAATTTATTACATTAAGTACCTCTGAAATTTCAAGCATCTTGATCTTTTAGTCTGCTTACGTCATTATGCTTTAAAGATGAAGTTCTATTGCAGGAGTTGATAGAAATATGCCCAGTGCAGATAGTGTAAATAAAACCGCTCATTTTGAGGGATGTGAAACTATATCCGTAATCATAGTCAACTATCGTTGCTGGAATAAGCTTGCGGATTGTATAAGATCCCTGCAATGCGTTGATAGATCCAAAATTGACCTTGATATCATTGTTGTCGACAACTGTTCAAACGACGGCCAGTTCGAAAAATATGCAGATACCTTTCCAGACACCCGCTTTATACTCAATATTGGAAACTATGGTTATGCCCATGGATGTAATACCGGGGCAAGGGCAGGCAAGGGAGAATATTTTCTGTTTATTAATCCGGATACAATCGTGCGACCGGGGAGCATTGAACTTTTACTCTCAATGATTAAAGATTATCCTCTAAACTCAATTTTATCGGCACTCCAGATAACACCCAAAGGCAGAATAGAGAGGGTTGAGCGTTTTTTCCCAAAGTGGATTACATTAACAGGGACAGGAAAATCTCTGTACCGGTTTATCAACAGAGGCCGGCTGCGCAGGGAATTTTCAAGAGAGAAGGCCGTAGTCTATCCGGACTGGGTCTCCGGTTCTGTTATTTTTATGAGGCGCGAGGCATATATCAACCTCAAAGGCTGGGATGAACGTTTCTGGATGTACAGTGAAGATATTGATATATGTAAACGGGCAGCAAAACTGGGAGGCAAAATTGTCATGCTGCAGCAGACCGGTTTTATACATAACCATGGAGGCAGCTCCCGCATAAATACAGGCGTCTCAGCCTTAACCAAATCAGAGGTATATATATCCAGCCATGTATATATCAGTATCCATAAACAGGGTTTGCAGTGCACTGTCATGCAGGTGTTTCTGGTCTTTAGGGCCATGATTAAAAATACGATATTAGCAATTCTTTCCAGCCTTGTTTTTCCAAGCAAAAGGGCACAGGTTCAACGTTTACTTTTGATAAATTTATTTCGCTATTACTCAAATGCCCTGAAGGTTAAAAGCTGGATCAGTCCACGTTCAGTCTGTTATAAAGAAAAGAAGATGGGCAACTTATAAGCCTCTGATGAATAAAAATATTCAGGCCATTTTTTTTAAACGATTCCTGAGCCAGTTTCTTATGGCCCTGATAATCCTCTCTGCCCGGCTTCTTTCACTGTATCGGACTCTTTCTTCAGCGCTAACACTTTCAGGCCGCCATTTTAACCTGATTTTGGTAATAGCATTAAGATCATCTCTCAGGAATCTTTTATAGACCAGATTCAAAGGGAAAAACCCTAATTCTGACCTTGATATTGATGCGGCCCAGTCTATGATGTATGGGTTTCCATCATTGCCAACCATTATATTTGGCGCTCTCTTCAGGTCACAGTGGGCGATTCCCCGGTCATGAAGCCTGTCAATCAGTCTTTTTAGGTCACTGAAAAATTTTTCATCAAGGTCTTTTAGAATCTCCATATTCCCCAGGTCTTTTCCCTGAATCTCTTCAATAATAAGTGCTACCCCTCCTATTGAGCCGAAAAGAGCAGGCACCCCGGAAAACCCCTCAAGTCTTTTATATGCCTTTTTTTCCCGCCAGATGAGAAACCGGCCAACAATATTTTTAAACCAGAAACTGTTTAAACTGAAATCCTTCACAATTGCCTTTACACCATTTTCCTCTATCTGCCAGATGACAGGCCTTGTGCCTGTTGGTTTTCTCAATATCCCGCATTGCTTTTTGGCAATATCAGCAAGTGTCAGCCCTTCAAACATAATAAATCCCTCTCCTGATAGTTTTTTGAACAATGGCTCTGTAAAAATGGAAAGATATATTTATACATATTTAAAAATTGGGGCTGACTGTATAAGGCCATGTCAGGATTTTTTAGCTTCATAATCCTGGTATGATTTTTCTTCAACCAGGTCTGACCCTACTCCGATATTGATCTCCTTTTTAACCCTTGCCCGGTGATCGTTGGTAAAATATACAGAACGGGCGAGTTCAATAAATTCCTTGTCAAATTCTGACCTGGACTCTTTGAGACGAAGGGCATCCTCTATAACCCAGAGTTTTTCATTTAATGATTTAAGTTCAGACCTTTTTTCACTTACCATCTTTTCACTGCTGTAACCCGACTGCTGCCATACCTTTTCAAGCAGATCAAGTTCAGTCTTGACATTCGCAACCTTTTTAGGGTCATCCATGCGTTCTATTTTAATCTCCAGTATAGTAATTTTATCAATTAACTCACCGGGAGAAATCGGCACATTTATCTGTGACATCTATTTTAACTCCTTTGCTTTTATTTTGTTCATCAGTGTATCCAGCTTGTCTGTGACATGGTCGATCTCTACCAGTTCCATGACACCCTCTCTTTCTATCTTGGTTCCCCACCGGATCTGATCCGCGGGTTTGCCCAGGTATTTTAATGACGCCTGATTATACATGTTTACACACCATTCAATACTCTTGTATGGGCCTGATCTCAGCGGATTGGATGCTGCATGAAGGCCTATTACCGGCGTGTCAGTTATAGCCGCCATGTGCATAGGCCCTGAATCAGGTGTAATCAGTACAGTAGCCCTGCGCAGCAGTTCAATAAATTTTGCAAATGTGTCTTTGCCTACCAGGTTGATGGGTTTTGCCACCCTGCACAGGCGCATGATCTCATCAGCCATCCGGTATTCCACAGATGACGGTCCGCCACAGATGATTACCTGCATCCCGTGCTCTTTAACTGCATGATCAGCAACAGCCGCATATCCTTTTGCATGCCAGTTACGAAGCACATGACTGGAACAGGGACTGATAATCATGCATGGCTTTTCTGGGTCTATATTGGTATCAGCCAGATCCTGTGCGCCCGGAACAGATGGCAGGCACCATTTGTATTCCTTTTTGCTGATGCCCAAATTATCAAGAAAACTCATGAAACTGTCCAAGACATGCTGATTTGGTGCATAGGTGATCCGCTCATTTATAAAGAGGCCATTAAAAAATTTTGCGCGGATTCTGTCATATCCGATCTTTCGTTTTGCCCTTATAACCATGCTTAGAAGGTTTGAACGAAGGGATAGCTGCATAAGGAGCAGCACATCAAATGAGCGGTTACCCAGCTGTTTTCTTATATTATGATACTCTTTTATACCATTTTTTTTGTTGAAAACAATAAACTCTACCCCGGGTAAATGGCCTAAAAGCCTGTGTTCCGCCTTTCCGATCACCCAGGTGATCTTGATTTCAGGTGTATGGGTCTGAAGGGTATGGATCACCGGCAGCATATGAGTTACATCGCCTAACGCCGATAATCTTACAATACAAATTGAGCCTATATCAGAAACCATCTCATTCCTTAATATCAAAATTATTTTCTCGTTTAAACCATATATCCATTTTAAATATGGTTCATTCCTATTTGGAATATGAGCCTTTTCATAGGTTAGATGGCCGGTTGATGTCAATACAAAACTGGTTTTATTCATCCAACTTATATTTGACACACAAAGCACAGTCCTATATATTTCGCATTTAAAAAGGTAACTTTATTCAATGAGAGTTCTTGTAATTGCAAAAGGATGTGATCGGTCTGAAGCGGCGATTTATAAAGGCATGATAAATGCCGGAATAGACCTTGATATGGTTGCGACACCTGATACGCAATACCAGGAGGAGCTTTCCAGGGCAGGTGTCCATGTTTTTCCTCAAATGATTCGTCACCGTTTTGATCTAAGTGCAATCCGAAGAATCCGAGCTATGCTTAAAAAAGGCAGGTATGATATTATCTATGCACCTACGAATCATCCCCTGGCAGTTGCTCTCTTTGCATCCCGTGGAATGGGAATAAAGGTTGTCGGGTATCGTGGAACAATAGGCCATTTATCCAGATGGGATCCTGCCTGCCTTGTTACCTACCTGCATCCTCGTCTCGATCACATTATATGTGTCAGTCACGCTGTACGGGAATATCTTTTGTCTGTAGATATCCCTGCTCATAAATTGACTACCATATACAAGGGACATGATATCAACTGGTATGATGAAGCGCCACCGGTTGATATGGTGGACTTTGGCATACCGGAAGGGGCCTTTGTGGTCGGGTTCACTGGGAACATGCGTCCGGTAAAAGGTATACCTGTCCTGCTCGAATCATTACGTTATATCCCTGAGCAGATACCGATTTATCTGGTGTGTATCGGCAGGGTGCTAGACCGCCGGATTAACCGGCTGCTCAGAGATCCTCAGATAGAATCCCGTGCTCATTTTGCCGGGTTTATTCCTCATGCTTCAAGGTTTGCCAGGAGCTTTGACTGTATGGTTATGCCATCACTTAAAAGGGAAGGGCTGCCCAGAGCGGTTATCGAAGCAATGTCTCAAGATATTCCAGTGGTAGTTACCGATGCAGGCGGGATGCCTGAACTCATACATAACGGCTACAACGGCATCATGGTGCCTGCCAATGACCCTCTGGCTTTGGCCCGCGGCCTCATACAGCTATACCAGGAGCCGCTGCTTGGAAAGCGCCTTGCAGAAAATGCTCGGAAGAGCATTGAAGAAAAGTTTAATATCCAGACTACTATTAATGAAGTAATAGGTCTCTTTCACCGGCTTATAAACTCTGACGGGTAATTATTGAGGCAGTGCATGATCTCTTTAATCCAATAGACTATATTCCAAGACAGTTATTATTCTTATATAAAATAGTCGTTCGGTAACAACTTATTCTGCCGGGCTTTAGGCCTTCAAAATCAAGCCTCTTGAATCCCTGTTTCCGCAACTGGTCAGCAGTGGAATTATATTCTTCATTTTGAGAATCATCCAGGATAATAATCCCTTTTTCAGATAAATACTGTTGAGCGCTTATCAGGCAATTCACCCTGTCTTCAGCATCAACAACTATAATATCAAATTTTCTATTTTGCCTTTTTATTATTTGAGAATAATCTTCACTATTATAGGGATTACATAGGATAAGCGTTACATTGTCAGGAATTGTTTTAGATATATATTCATACCACAGGCGGTCGCATTCAACAGATGTAACACTTTTTACATGGCTTGCGAAAAACAATGTTGAATTTCCACTTCCATATTCAAATAGGCAAAGATCACCGGTTAATCGCTGTTCCAAAAAGGAGATAATGTTGTAATTCATCCAGGGAATTGGGGATCCGTCCTGCTTAACGGGCTTGTTCAATTTAATTGATTTTATGTATCCAGATTTATTTAAATATGATCTTTTAGAATAGATAAGGCTAACCCCTTTTAAAAACACGGTTATTCCAGGAAAATATCTCTTGAGTTTTTGCCTGAGTTTTTTTGCTTTTTCAAGTATTTGTGACATTTTGTTTATCCATTCCCATATTAAAAGATTAAAAATATTAGCTTTATCACAATAAAGAGAATATCCATGATATCTGTCAGGCTAATCCTGCCTGCCTAAATTTGTTCAATTATTCTTCTTGCAACCTGTTTGCAACTGTTATCCCTGGCCCATTCAATAGCGTTTCTCTGTAGTTCAGGGTACAAGTTGTGCAGTTTTATATGATTTATCTTCTCCTCAAGTTCATCGGCAGTGTTAAATGCCACAACATTTTTCATGTCAACAAGGCCGTGCGGGGCGCATAATTCTGGCTTCTGATCCAGTTTGTAAAAACAAGGCACTGTTCCGTTTGCAGCAATCTCATAGTGCCTCATACAATCCCAACCACTCTTTTTCATTGTTATTGCATATTCTGCGCTGGCAATATCATCATAGTAAGATTTCTCATCTGAAAAGGCGTAGCGCGGCTGACAGCTTTCCTGAATTTCCTTTATTTTGTAAGCCTCGTCACACTGAACATGTTTGGCAAATTTTTTTACTTTTGGAGCTGTATTTTGTCTGATTTTTTTATCCGGTATTGAAAAATTAATCTTTTTGATAAATGGGAG
>CAYWRH010000064.1:0-21444 GCA_964460435.1 uncultured Desulfatiglans sp. | reverse complement strand
CCTGACACCTTTAGTGTCAGGATGCCTCTGAAACAGGTTTTTTCTTTTACAGCTTGGTAACGTTCTTTGCCGATGGGCCGCGTTTTCCCTGCTCGATTTCCAGGGTTACCTTGTCGCCCTCATCGAGGCTCTTAAAACCTTCCATGTTTATGGCTGAATGATGTACAAATACATCACCACTGCCATCTTCGAGCTCAATAAAACCAAAGCCCTTTTTGTCACTAAACCACTTAACGGTTCCGTTTGCCATAATGACATCCTCCTTTCAAGTTAACGTTACTGTTTCAAAACCTCAGGATGCCATTCTGGCTGTAAATCTTACCCTCAGTACGAAACAAGCCCTTCTTTTATCAGGGGCTTAAAAAAATTTTTAAAACTATAAACCTTCCAATTCCTAAATTCAAGAAATATTTTTTGTCGTTTTATCACCCATATTCATGCTTTAAATCATTAAACCGGAGATATTTTGAGCCTGTTTTGACTAAACCTCCTGGTAGTAATTTTTATCGTCAATATAATCCCTGAATCTTGTGAACTCCTTCTGAAATGTAAGCCTGAATGCCCCGGTCGGCCCGTTTCTCTGTTTAGCGATAATTATTTCAGCAATATTTTTATTTTCATCTGTGGTTCCGTGGTAAACCTCATCCCTGTATATAAAGACTATGATATCAGCATCCTGTTCAATAGCGCCGCTTTCCCTCAGGTCTGCTATCTGTGGCCTTTTATTGGGCCGGTCTTCAACCTTTCTGTTCAGCTGGGAGAGTACAAGAACAGGCACATTCAGGTCTTTTGCAAGGGCCTTAAGCCCCCTTGATATTTCGGATATCTCTATCTGCCTTGACTCGGCCTTTGACCTCCCCTGAACAAGCTGGATATAATCTACAATTACCATGCCCAGGTTTGTTTTTTTAAGGAGTCTGCGGCACTTTGCCTTCATGTCAAGAACACCTATGCCTGATGTATCATCGATAAAGAGAGGCAATTCAGAAAGAACTCCTGCTGCATGGGTCAGGTTTGTCCAGTCTTTATCTCTGAGTGTGCCTGTGCGCAGTTTCGAGGCATCTATCTGCGCCTCAAAACCTAAGAGCCTCATGCCAAGCTGCATCTTTGACATCTCAAGTGAAAATATCGCAACCCCTTTTTTTGTCTTGAGCGCTGCATTGTAGCCTATATTGAGAGCTAATGCGGTTTTTCCCATGCTGGGCCTTGCGGCAAGGATAACTAGATCAGACGGCTGAAGACCTGCTGTTAACTTGTCGAACTCCATAAAACCGGTGGTGACGCCTGTGATAAAGCCGTCTTCCGCTGATACGCTTTCAAGTTTTTTAAAACTTTCATAAATAACGCTTTTCATCGGAGAAAAGCCTTCGCTGATCTTTTCTTCTGCAATATCAAAGATGGACTGCTCTGCCATGTCGAGCAGCTCTTGCGTTGTATGCCAGTTCTGCAGGCATGACTCACTTATTGCGGAGCACTCAGAAAGTAGTTTTCTGCGCACATATCTGTCATGTACTATTTCAGCATGATACTCGATCCCAGCGGAGGTTGAAACAGCCTCAACAAGGGAGGCCAGGTAATCTATGCCGCCCGCTTTTTCCAGATTCTCTTTTTGGGCAAGATGCTGAGAAAGTGTAATAAGATCAATCGGTTCGTTATTATTGTAAAGGGCGATCATCCCCTGGAAGATCAGGGCATGTGCCTCCCGGTAAAAGCATTCAGGTGCGAGGATGTCCATGATCTGGTTCATGGCCTCATTATTGATCAGGACGCCTCCCAGTATAGACTGTTCCGCCTCAATATTATGGGGCGGAACCTTGACTGATGAAGGGTTTGCCTTCTCTTTTGCCTGATTCATATAGGTTTAATCCCCGGTAAAACCCCTGAAGGAGATTTATTCCTCGGCTGTTACAACCACCTTGAGTTTTGCTGCCACCTTCGGATGGAGCTTTATAGTAACCTCATATTCTCCCAGGGTCTTTATTGGCTTATCAAGAACTATCTTTCTTCTGTCTATGGTGATGCCTTCCTTTTCAAGCGATTCGGCTATATCCATGGTGGTTACAGAACCATAAAGCTTGTCTTCATCTCCTGCCTTCTGGGTAATTGTAATAACCTTTTCATTGATAAGCCCTTTGACCTTTTCAGCCTCTTCCTGCGCCTTTAGCCTGCGCTCATCTATCTTTTTCTTCTGCATCTCAATCAGTTTTATGTTCTGATTGGTTGCTTCAAGGGCGAAACCTTTGGGGATAAGGTAATTTCGGGCATAACCTTTTGCCACATTAACTGTGTCTCCTTCAAGACCCAATGAATCTATTTCTGTTGTCAATATAACTTTCATTGATTTTTCTCCAAATTTTGACTGTCAACCAAAAAAAAGAATAATACCACCTGTGCAGTGTTATTCCGCTATTATCTTACTGTAGCTGTCGTGTATGGCAGCAATGCTATATAGCGGGCACGGTTTATTTCTACGGTAATCATCCTCTGGTGTTTGGCACAGTTACCCGAGATTCTTCTTGGGACTATCTTCCCGCGTTCGGTTGTAAACAACCTTAACATCTTGTGATCTTTATAATCAATAGCAAGGGTGCTGTCTGCACAGAATCTGCAGATCTTTCTTCTGTGAAATGACATCCCGCCTTTTTTCCCATCCCGATCCTTGTCTCTATCTCTGGTGCTGTTGTTATTATTCCTCTCCATCTTCTACCTCGCTTTCTTCCTGATCATAATAATCCTGACCATCTTCGTCATCATTGACCTTTAAAGACTGCTCCCTTGGTTTAACTTCGGTTTGAGCCTTTTTGATAAGTTCTTCTGGGTCTGCCTTGTCAGCGAGCTTTACTGTCTGGAATTTCAGGATGTTGTCATCGAGCTTAAGGTTTCTTTCAAGCTCTGCTATTGAGTTGGCCATGGCACAGAATTCAACATAAACATAAACGCCGTTATAGAATTTCCTGATTCTGTAAGCCAGCCTCTGTTTGCCCCATTCTTCGGTCTTAATAACCACTCCCTTGTTATTAACGATGATATCGCTGTATTTTTTTAAAACTTCGCGATATTCATCCCCATTCAGATTGGGGTTGACGATATAAATTATTTCATAATGCCTCATAGATACTCTCCTTTCGGGCTTAAATTTTGGTCCCGCAAAACCGGCCTTTAAAGCATGTTTTTCATAAAAACAATGTCATGCAATAAGATGCCCTGTCCCGCGGAACAAGGAGTTAATAAAAAGGTATCTGACTATCACTGGCACAGTATATTGTCAAGGAGTTTTTATCGGGCAATCAACCTGAAAAAAAGCTGTTAAAGAGATGACTTTAACAGCTTTTATCAGTCTTTTGAACCGGTTCCCGGATTACTGTTGCCCCCTGAGCTCCCTGCTACTTTTTTTCGCCTTTTATGGTAAATGCAACAATCACCGCAATAATCAGAAGGATACCAGCTGTAATAAATGATGAGTTATAGTTTCCTGAACTTGCCTGCAGCATCTGTGAAAGCCTGCCCATTACAAATCCCCCTACGCCCCATGCGGTAAAAACAATGCCATAGTTTATGCCGAAATTCTTCAGCCCCCAGCTGTCCTTTGTAAGTGAGGGGAAAAGGGAAAGATTCGTTCCATAATTAAAACCAATCAGTGTGGCGATTATTACAATCAAAATGGCATTTGATGTGCCTGAACTGATAACAGGAATTGCTATAAACATGAGGATTGCCTGGAACAGCAGCATTATGATAAGTGTGGCTTTCCTGCCTATCTTGTCAGAAAGGATGCCGGCAATTATCCTTCCGCCTGCATTTCCAATGGCCATAATAGCCACAGCAATAAACGCCATATCGCCCATGCTCTTTTTTGCCATGCCTGCCACGCTCCCTATTACCATAAGGCCAGCGCCTGAGCCTATGAAGTATAGCAGCCAGATTCTGTAAAATGCCCCGGTCTTCAACATTTCTGAGGGGAGAAAATTTGCCTGTGTTACCTTTGCCAACCCCGGATTTGAGGGGGTGCTGCCTTCAGGAATATACCCGGCAGGAGGATTTATAAGCATGAGCGAGAGAATGCATACAATAACCAGGAAGGCAATCCCGTAAAATAACATTGATCTCTGAATGCCATATGTGCCCAAGAGAAAATTTGACAGAGGAGCAATATAAACTGATGCCAGCCCAAATCCTGATACAACAAGCCCGGCAATAAGGCCTGTCTTTTTAGGCGGAAACCACTTAAGAGCAGGAGGGGTGGCAGCGGAATAACCGAATCCTATCCCTATCCCGGCCAGGACTCCGAATCCCAGTAGCCAAATAAGATAGCTGGTAGTTGTTGATATCAATATCAGACCGATACCAACAAAAATACCACCAAGAAAGGAGGTGATCCTGGGGCCGAATTTGTCCTGGCATTTTCCTGCAAGTATCATTGAAAACGAGAAGACAAGACAGCAGACCGAATAAGGGTCGTTCAATGATGCAATATCCCAGTTAAAGGCCCCGGGGGCTGCTGATTCGATGGATACCTTGATCGCATCCTTAAAGATGCTCCATGCATACAATATTCCAAGGGCAAGGTTTATGCCGGTACCACTCAATGTAACCATCCAACCCCTGTTTTTAATTTGCTGTGACATAATTAATCCTTTAATTATAAGCTTATAAAGAAACCGAATATCTGCCGGAAAGGCGAATCTTCGGCTTGTTAAATGGCAATGCTGGCGTTTACAAAAAGGGCTTTGGCACAATTAAATAATCGTGCTCAAAGCCCCGGGTATTTATATTACTGCCTGCCAGAAACCAGCTTTTCTACTACATCGGGTTCAGCCAGTGTTGATGTGTCACCAAGCGAACCAATCTCACCTTCTGCTATCTTCCTGAGTATCCTTCTCATTATCTTGCCGCTGCGTGTCTTGGGAAGACCGTCTGCAAAATGCAGCTTGTCAGGAGTAGCTATCGGGCCAATCTCTTTCCTTATATGGTCAACAAGCTTCTTTTTAAGTTCATCAGAGGCGGTGAAACCCTGCTTTAGCGTTACATATGCATAAATGCCCTGTCCCTTGATGTCATGCGGATAACCTACAACGGCTGCTTCAGCAACAGACTCATGTGCTACAAGGGCGCTTTCTACCTCAGCAGTGCCAAGCCTGTGACCGGAGACGTTTATAACATCATCAACCCTGCCCAGAAGCCAGTAAAAGCCATCTTCATCCTTTCTTGCGCCATCACCGGTAAAGTAGAGACCAGGGCTCTGAACAAAATACTGGCTCTTGAACCTTTCCGGATCGCCGTAGACAGCTCTCATCATCCCAGGCCATGACTTTTTGATATATAGATGGCCACCTTCCTTGCTGTCAGCTTCGCTGCCGTCAGCAGAAAGTATAACAGGAACGACTCCGAAGAACGGCTTGCCGGCAGAACCCGGCTTCATCGCCATAGCGCCAGGGATACCGGCGATAAGGTGTCCGCCTGTCTCTGTCTGCCACCATGTGTCTGTTATCGGGCATCTCTCCTTTCCGATAACTGTGTAATACCACATCCATGCCTCAGGGTTGATTGGCTCTCCAACGCTTCCAAGGAGTCTTAAGCTGCTAAGGTCTCTCTTGTTCGGCCAGTCATCCCCGTTCTTCATGATAGCCCTGATTGCAGTCGGGGCTGTGTAGAAAATGTTAACACCGAATTTTTCAACAACTTCCCAGAAACGATCCGGTTTCGGATAGTTTGGAACACTTTCAAATACTATTGATGTTGCGCCCACAGAAAGTGGCCCGTATACTATGTAGCTGTGCCCTGTTACCCAGCCTATATCAGCGGTACACCAGTATACGTCTTCATCCTTGATATCGAATACATACTTCATGGTCATTGTTGTATAGAGAAGATAACCTGCTGTGGTGTGAAGGACGCCCTTTGGCTTTCCTGTGCTTCCGCTTGTGTAAAGAATAAACAGGGGATCTTCTGAATCCATTGGCTCAGGTTCACATACCGGTGAGGCATCTGCCATCAGTTCATGCCACCAGAGGTCACGGCCTTCCTTCATCACTGTCTCTTTATTAATCCTGTTTACAACAATGCACTTTTTAATGGTCGGACAAACATCCATGGCAGCATCAGCAGTAGCCTTGCTGGATAGTACCTTGCCTGATCTGTAACCGTAGTTGCATGTGATCAGGATTTCAGCCTTGCAATCCTGGATGCGATCCTTAAGCGCCTCTGCGCTGAACCCGCCAAATACTATGCTGTGGATGGCCCCTATTCTGGCACATGCCAGCATGGCAACTGGAAGTTCCATGATCATGGGGAGGAATATTGAGACCCTGTCTCCCTTCTTGACACCTAAGCCCTTCAGGACATTGGCGAATTTACATACTTCACGGTGAAGCTGCTGATAGGTGTATGTAACTGTTTCTTCAAGGGGTTCTCCCTGAAATATCAGTGCGGCCTTGTTCTTTCTCCAGGTCTTGAGATGACGATCAAGGCAGTTGTATGTAATATTGAGCTTGCCACCCTTGAAGTATTCTACATTGATGTTGCCCTTGAAATCATATTTCTCAACCGGTCCGTCCCATTTCTTGAACCAGTCAATATGCTTTTCAGCCATCTCGCCCCAGAAGCCCTCGGGGTCATCAATTGAACGTTTGTACATTTTTTCATATTCTGCTTCGCTTTTTAACAGGGCCTTGTCAACGAATTCCTTTGATGGTTTAAAAACCCTTTTTTCTACATAAACAGAGTCGACCTTTTTTTCACTGGACATCATAATCCTCCTTTAGGTTAAAAATAGATGGTAAACCGGTTAAATAAAAAACACTACATCTGAAAAATATATCTAGCCACTACTGTGGCAGGAATTCTTTAGGGAAATGTGGGTTTCATATCAACTTTAAAATGATTATGCAACAGGATTCGTCAGGTAAAAGTAAATATTTTAAACGCTTGTTTTATGCTATGTAACTAATTGATATATCATTAAAATATATGACAGTTATACCATATGGCATGTTTGATTAGAGGTAAAAATCAAGAAATTTGCAATCTATTTCTTGACCAAATTAGCTAAAAAGCCTATTGTGCACATTTTTTAGAAATGGAGATTGATATGCAGATAACTGCCACAGAACTTAAAAACAGGCTCGGTCAATATCTTGATGCAGCGGAAACATCCCCTGTATTAATCGAAAAATCAGGGAGAATTAAGTCGGTATTAATTTCAAATAGCATGTATGAAAAGTTTCTTGCCTATGAAGATGCATACTGGGCTTCAAAGGCAAAAAAGGCTGAAGAAAAGGGCTATTTAGGCAAAAGGTCTTCTGAGGCGTTTTTTACCCATGGCTGATTATAAGTATAAAATAGATATTACACGGGTGGCGGGTCAAATTATTAAGACATTGCCGCCAAAACAATACAGACAGGTTGAAAGCACCATATTTTCGCTTAGAGAAAACCCTCTGCCAGTAGATTCCAGAAAGCTATCAGGAAAAACCGGATTTCATAGTGTTGATATAGGCGAGTATCGTATTATCTACCGTTTTGATGCAGACAAGGTTTGTATTGCGATAATTGGCAACACAAATGATGACGAGGTATTTAAACGATTTGCGCTGCTGCGCAGCAAAAAAAAATGATTTGGATCAATCGATACTCAAAAGGCCATCCAGGCAAAGTCCATGTTTAAGAACATCCCTTTTAAACTTTACTGCCAATACCACTCACATTCTTTGGTTTGTCAAAGAGGATATTCAATTTCGCATCAATGACTGGTCCGATTTATATCAGTAAATTTATGGTGTTATCAATTTTACAGTTGGAAAATATGTTTGATATCTTGAAATATCCCTTGTTAATAAGTCCAGGTTAAAAACCGCTGCCTGTGCTCCAATAAAAAAATCAGGTAAAGGGGTTATTTTTGTTCCCCCCTTTTTCTTATATTTTATAAAAGCTTTCCCTGCTAAAAAGAGCGCCTCTTTCGGGATATCCAGAAATTGAAAGCCAGTTTTGCTTATAGCTGATTCCAAATCCTCTATTA
Organism: uncultured Desulfatiglans sp.; assembly: GCA_964460435.1. Classification (GTDB taxonomy): domain Bacteria; phylum Desulfobacterota; class DSM-4660; order Desulfatiglandales; family HGW-15; genus JAAZBV01. The sequence goes on along the minus strand of CAYWRH010000064.1, from coordinate 13,430 downwards.
ACTTAAAGCTGATAAAAATTTCAGAATAGATTATCGAGTTGATATATAAGGGTATATGATCGCAATATTCCTCCAGTCTGGCCTGAGACAAATCAGCCCATTTTGGATCATTCAGGAAAATATCGAGGATGACATTTGAATCAACCAGAATCCCTTTCATTTACCTCCCCGTGTGAGAGCCATTATTTCATCTGTTGTCATTTTAACATTGGCTATTCCACGCAGTTTCCCGAACCTGGATTTTTTTTTTGCCCCTCCTTCCCTTTTTACCAGGTATATTCGATTTTTATCTTCTATAAAATCAACTTCATCGGAAGGTGTTATTCTGAGTTTTTCACGAATTTCCTGCGGGATTGTAACCTGTCCTTTTGTCGTAACCCTCATCATTAACCTCCGGTAGTAAGTAATACCGGTAATAGTAATACCCTAATTATTTTTCGTCAATCATGAAGTTCTATCCATTCCTTTCATCCTCACTCTCCTGCAAAGTTAAACCTGGCAATGCCCCCTGGACGCAGCGCACGTTTTTTGTTTTCAAGAAGACGATGATGGTCCGTAACCCAAAAGACGAGCAATTAAAACACCATCTCTACACCCCAGATCAAGAATTCTCTCTGTTCCTTTAAGTTTAAACTCTTCAACAATCCTCTTTCCCCATTCCTTTTGATGCGAGGAGGCTTTCTCGTACTTCTTTCTTTCAAATTCCTGTATCATCTTTTTTTCTGCTAAATGTAACTTTACCTTAACGTTTGGAGTAAAGCGGAATATCTTTTCGGTCTCCCTATCGATATTTATTAGTGACACTGTACCCAAATTATATAAGGCCAAGTACTTAATTTATGGCTGCCCCTAATGAGCTTGACACCTTTTCCCTTACACCTTATACTCCCTTACAAAAATAAGTTATTATTAATAAAGGAGATTTTTTGAATGGGAAAGTACGGTAAGTATATCGTTACGGAGTTTTATGACAAATTCCAGCTCCCGGAAGAAAGGGCATGGGAAAAGGCAATTATGGGTCGCGGCCCCCTTGAAGACGGGCTCAGACGAATGATGGAACACATGGTCTGGATGGACTCAAATGTCATCCCTGGCGCCTTTTATGCTGAGGCTGTCTGGTTTTGGCCTCCTTCCATGACCGGACGTGTAATAACCCCGCCAAAACCGGGCGAGGAAGACAAGCACGGCATTCCGCCACATGCACACACATTTCCTGAGCTGCTTTCATATTATGGAACAGATATGAATAACCCCAGGGATATTGGTTGCCAGATCGAGATATGGCTTGAGGGTGAAAAATATGTGTTTGATAAATCGTTCGTCCTGTATATCCCCGAGAATGTAGTGCATTGCCCCCTTAAAATGCATAACATGACAATGCCTCTTTTCCATTTCACAATGGGGCCTGGAGAAAGCTATACATAGTATTAGAGGGATTATTACGCAACGATATTATAAATCTGAATAATAAAGCGAGATAAAATATGCCAGAACAAAAATATACAAAATATTTTATATTTGATGATAAAAAAGACCTTAAGCTCCCATCATACAGGCTAAACACTGACTCTGAAAAGATAATAAGGATGACCCATATAGATGCTGATACTGTTAAGGGGGCTACCTTTTATAATGAAATGATGTGGATACTCCCCGGGTTTGATAAAGACTGTAAGGACAAGAACCCGAATTTTAAGGAGGAGCATTCACATGAATTCGGTGAACTTATGTGCTTTTATGGCCTGAATTATGAAAATGTCATGGATCTTGGGGCAGAGATAGAGTTTACTATTGATGGTGAGACACATATCATTAAGGAGAGCTTTACTGCATTTATACCGCCAGGAATAAAACACGGCCCGCTTACTATCAGGAATGTGACAAGGCCGATTGCCCATATGATAGCCTGCACAACAGGAAGGTACAAATAGCATAACCTGATTACAGTTACAGGGTTAGAGGTTGAGCCGGTTCTGTCTCAACCTTTTTTATTTTAGTATATTAGTGAAAACAGCAGGTCATTGATAGTAATTACCTGATCTGTTAAAAGCATGAGTAAGAGTTTTTATAAAACTTTATCAGCAAGGAGGAAAGAGAATGAAAAATGTAGAGATGAATCTTGAAGGCAATATCCTGACAATAAAGGTGGATATTACAAAGGAATTCGGTCCCTCTTCATCAGGGAAGACAATAATTATTGCATCAACCGAAGGGAATATCCCTATCCCTGACAAAGATGAGGTAAAGATCGGTCTGAACGTTTATAAGAAGAAATAGCCACAGGTTATTGTGGTGTGCCTGCATTCTCACTTGGCGCTCCATTGTATAAAGTCGGTGAACTATGAAATAGCTATAATCACCACGGAGGACACGGAGAGCACGGAGAGTTTATTTTATAAGCTTCCTTCATAGGCTGCCATGGCCTCATTTAATAGGTCCCCTTCCATATGGCTGTATCTTGGTGAAAAGTGGAACAGGGTAAATTTTTTTACCTTTGCGGCCCTTGCTATCCTGCCTGCCTCTGCTGCTGTTAGGTGGTACTTTTCTTTTGCGGCTTTGTTATCCTGTTCTGAAAAGGCAGCCTCAATGAACAGGTGATCAGAACCCCTTGCGAGTTCAGTTATCTTAGTAATATTTGCATTGCTCCCGATCGCATCGGTAATATAGGTTATCTTTTGGCCCGGTGTTATTGTAGCGATCCTTTCTGCCAGGCTCCCTAGGGTGAACCTCACTTTTTCAGGCGTCTTTCCCCTTTCCCCTTTTGTTACAAAAAAAACCTTTTCCTTCGGGCTTCCCGCATATATCTCATTTTTGAATTCAGTAAGCCAGGGGCCTGTATCAAGGTTGAGCTTTTTTAATTCTTCTCTGTTTATATTTACATGAAAATTTTCTTCTAATGTAAGCCCAAGGCATGGGATACGGTGGTCAAGCAGTGCACCCCGCACCTGGAATCCCGTTGTTTTATAAAGTGTTCCATCAATTATATCATGGGTCAAAGCCTCTCCTGGTCTGAATCCCTCTTTGCACCGGTATTTCCTGGTTACTATTTTATTTTCATGGACTTCAGATACATTTAACACGAGGTTATACTCATATTCCTCCACAAGGTTCCATACATACCCGTTAATCTTTCCCTCCATGTGCCTAAAAAAACCGGGCGGCCCGAAGATGTTGAGCTCAGTATCCCTGCCAAGGAAGATCCTCAGGAGTTTGTCAAAGCCTGTGAAATGGTCCATGTGGGCATGAGAGACAAACACATGTGTTATCTTTAATAAATCCCTTGGACTAAGGGGCGTAATTTCACCCAGATCAAACATGATCGCCCTTTTTTCATATGAAAAGGTGATGTAGAGCCCCGGATCAGAAAAGGGGTCATTAACAAGTCTTGGGTAAAAGGATGGCTCCATAGGTATGTCGCTAATTTATTATTTCCGGTCATGTTACAAGGTTCTTGTATTATCTATCACCTATCTTTATATTGTTCAAGAAATCCATGATAAATATTGCCGGTGCTATATGATCTCATCAGAACAGAACAGGTTTGATATAAAATCAGGGGATATAAAGAAGGAATTACCGACTGAACCGGGCGTCTACATATTCAGGGACAGCGCTGAAAGGGTCATATATGTAGGAAAGGCCAAAAACATTAAAAACAGGGTCTCCTCCTATTTTAACTCCCCCGCTGATATGGCGCCAAAGACAGTCATGATGGTATCAAGGGCAAGATATCTGGAGTTTATACTCACCTCCTCAGAAAATGAGGCATTTTTACTTGAAAGCGCCCTTATTAAAAAACATATACCCAGGTACAACATTGTTTTACGTGATGACAAACAGTATCCATACCTGAAGATCCCCACAGATGAACCATACCCAAGGCTTGAGTTCGTAAGAAAACTGAAAAACGACGGGGCAGTCTATTTTGGTCCATATCCTTCAGCCGGGGCACTCAGGGATACCACAAGGCTTATAAACAGGATATTCAGGCTCAGAAAATGCTCAAAGGGTTACATGACATCACGGTCAAGGCCCTGCCTCAATTATCAGCTTGGGCGATGCCTTGCCCCATGCACCATTGCGGTCTCTAAAGATGAATATGCTGCAATTGTAAAGAATGTCAGGCTTTTCCTTGAGGGCAGGAGCAAAGAGCTTGTAAAACAGCTTGAAACGGATATGAAAAGGTATGCAGCGGATGAAAAATATGAGGATGCGGCCAGGGTAAGGGATCAGATAAAGGCACTTTTGAAAACTACTGAGGCACAGAATGTCTCATCGACAAAGGGGGAAGATGAGGACATAATAGGGGTTAGTGAGAAAAACAGGATATCTCAAGTGGTTATATTCTTTTCCAGAAAGGGGGTTATAACCGGAAGCAGTGATTTCAGGTTTGAAAATGAAGGGGTTTCACCATCTGAAATAATAGAGGCCTTTCTGAAACAGTATTACCGTGAAGACAGGTATGTGCCCAAAAATATACTAATTTCCCATCCGATAGAAGAACTTGAGCCCATTTCAGGGTGGCTTTCCTATATATCTAAAAAAAAAATAACAATAACCTGCCCGGTCCGCGGGAAAAGGGCAGGCATGGTCAATCTTGCTGTGAAAAATGCCGAAAGTATCCTGAATAGATCAGAAAACAGGAATTCAGCTGATATCCTTGAAATGGCAAAAACCGCCCTCAATCTTAAAAGGGTGCCATACAGGATAGAGGCAATGGATATATCCAATATGCAGGGGGATCAGGCGGTTGGCACGGTTGTTGCTTTTGTTGATGGCAGGCCTCATAAGGGGGGCTACAGGAATTTCAGGATCAGGGATGTGAAGGGCATAGATGATTATGAGATGATGTCTGAGATGTTCCGAAGGCGTCTTTCACACGGTGATCTCCCTGACCTCTTTGTCATAGATGGAGGGAAGGGGCATCTGATGGCACTAAGCCGTGTTTTATCTGAACTGTCGTCAGATGAGGAACCCCCATCCCTTATAGCCGTAGCAAAGGAGAGGGAGCAGGGAGTTACAGGTGACAAGCTTTATCTTCCGGGCAGAAAGAATCCCCTTAGGCTTAATGCCGATCACCCGGTTCTCCTTTTGATCATGGGAATAAGGGATGAGGTTCACAGAAGGGCTGTGAGCTATCACCGAAAACTGAGAAAGAGGGAGACCATAAAATCAGCCCTTGATAGAATACCGGGTATAGGGCCATCAAAGAGGAATTTGCTTTTAAAGGAGTTCGGCAGCCTTGAGGCAATAAAAGAGGCAAGCGAAGAGGAGCTTATGAAGGTAAAAGGGATTACAAAAAAGATAGCAGTGAAGATTAATGAGTTTTTTTTTAAACCATGAGGAGAGCTGACTCCAAGAGAAAAATAGTGGTTGACAACCTTTTTTTCTTTATGTTAACTATCCCCGACTTCTGTTGATAATTATTCAAAAGTTGCATCTTCGCTGGCTAAATCAATAAAGTTGTAAAAAAAGGAAAAAGTATTGTGGCTTTCAAAAAGGTAACAATAGTAATTCTTCCGGACGGTGTTAATTCCGTTAAACAGATCAGGTTTCCGAAGATATTTATAGGTTTTGCCATTATCTTTATTATCTCCGGCCTTTCCGTCTTGGGCTGGGCCTGCAATGATTACTGCAGGATAAGGTCTCAGGTACCACTCAATGCGCAACTCCAGGAAGAGAACCGACAGCAGAAGGCACAGCTTGCATCTCTCGCAAACAAGATAGACAAGATAAACAGCAAGATGGTCGAGCTTAAAAAGTTTGATAACAAGCTCAAGGTTATGGTTAACCTTGAATCCGGCGATGACAGCACCCCATTCCTGGGTGTAGGCGGTTCTGATCCGAGCCTGATGAATGCTGAATATTCCATTGAAAAGGCGCATCAGAAGCTTGTCAGGCTGATGCATCAGTCGCTGGATAACCTGGATACTGAAATTGCTGTCCAGACACAGGAAAAGACCGAGCTGTATAATTTTCTTGATAGCCGGAAATCAATGTTTGCATGCACCCCATCCATATGGCCGGCAAAGGGGTGGGTAAGTTCAAATTTCGGTTACAGGATTTCACCATTTACAAATGAGAAGGAATTCCATAATGGTCTGGATATCTCGGCAAAAACCGGGACACCCATAATTGCCCCGGCTGATGGCATTGTCGCTGGTATTGAAAAAACCTATGGTTATGGGAATCTGTTGACGATTAATCACGGGTATGGTCTTAAAACAAGATATGCGCATCTCTCAAAGATAATGGTTAAAAAGGGGCAGGCAATAAAACGGGGGGACGTAATAGCAAACATGGGCAATACAGGTCGTTCAACCGGCCCACATCTCCATTATGAGGTATTCCTTGAGGGTGTTCCAGTAGACCCGAGCCGCTATATACTTAATTAATTTTCATCCGGAAAGAAGCAAAACCTGGATGAAGCTTTCAGCAGTCAGCGCTCAGCTTATTCTAGCCAATCTAACAAAAGGCAGGCAATGACTATTGAGGCATCTCCCCTTTATCTATTTATCTGTCTCCCTTTTCGGCCAGTTAAACCCCCTTCTATTTTGAAGGCATCTTTAGTTATATGTTTTTTTCTTAAAGGGGTGCTATCTTCAAATAAAAAATATAACGATTTATTGTTTTTGATAATTATGCTAATAAGGAGTTCTTATCAAACAAGAAAGGATATTCATAAGAATATATTGGAATATAGAACATGATTGGTAACTTTATAAAGAAGATATTCGGCAGTAAAAATGAACGCGAACTGAAAAGAATAGGGCCCATTGTGGAGGCTATAAATTCCCATGAGCCCTTTTTCAAATCTCTTACAGATGATCAGTTGAGAGAGAAAACAAACGAATTTAAAGAGAGACTTAAAAACGGGGCAACCCTTGAAGAGATATTGCCCGAGGCATTTGCTGCTGTAAGGGAGGCATCCGTTAGGGTGCTGAACATGCGTCATTATGATGTGCAGCTCATAGGCGGTATTGTCCTTCATGAGGGGCGCATATCCGAAATGAAGACAGGTGAAGGTAAAACCCTTGCAGCCACCCTGCCGCTCTATCTCAATGCCCTCACCGGAAGAGGGGTTCATCTGATAACAGTGAATGATTACCTTGCCCGGCGCGATGCCGAATGGATGGGCGGTATATACAGGATGCTTGGCATGTCTGTTGGGGTAATTGTTCATGGCATGACAGATAAAGAGAGAAAGCATGCCTATGCCTGTGATATAACCTATGGGACGAACAATGAATTCGGGTTTGATTACCTCAGAGATAACATGAAATTTGATATTAATGACCTTGTCCAGCGCGATTATTATTATGCAATTGTGGATGAGGTGGACAGTATCCTTATTGACGAGGCCCGGACACCCCTTATCATCAGCGGCCCTGTGGAGCACAGTGAAAACAAGATATACATGGAGGCCAAGCCCTTTGTTATTAATCTTAAAAGAAAACAGAGCGCTGTGATAAGGTCAATGTTGAATGATGCAAAGGAGAGGCTGAATAAGGGTGATGCGGATGAAGAGACCATCCAGATCCTCCTCAGGGTAAAGAGGGGTGACCCTAAAAACCCGGGCTTCCTGGACCTAATGGCAAAGAACCACTCCCTAGTAAAACGCATTGATAATGAAGAGAGCGCCATGAGGAGCCAGAAGTTGCTCCCTGAACTGGATAAGGAGCTTTACTGCGTCATAGATGAGCGTAATAATTCAGTTGAGTTGACCGAAAAGGGGATCAAATATCTGTCTGAAAGCGGGGCAGGTGATTTTTCTCTCCCTGATATAGAAGAAGAAAGTTACAACATCCGTGAGAGTAAAGAGTTAAACGACATGGAAAAGGCAGAAAGGCTAAGAGAGCTTGAAGCCAATTTTATGCGCACATCAGAGCTTCTTCATGCCACCCAGCAGCTTATAAAGGCATACTGGCTTTTTGAAAAGGATGTTCAGTATGTAATAAAGGATGATGAGGTGGTCATAGTCGATGAGTTTACAGGGCGTATGATGCCTGGCAGGAGGTGGAGTGACGGGCTGCACCAGGCAGTTGAGGCCAAGGAGGGCGTAAAGGTCGCAGAAGAGAATCAGACCCTTGCCACCATAACCTTTCAGAATTTTTTCAGGATGTATGAGAAACTCGCAGGCATGACAGGCACGGCAGACACCGAGGCGAGTGAATTCCATAATATCTATAAACTTGACGTCGTAGTTATACCGACCAACAAGGAGATGATCCGGAAGGATTTCCCTGATGTCATCTACAAGACCGAACGTGAGAAATACAATGCGGTTGTAGAGGAAATCAAGGCGCTTTATGAAAAGGGCCAGCCGGTGCTGGTAGGCACTATTTCCATCGAGAAATCCGAGATCCTTTCCAAGATGCTCAAAAGGGCGGGCATACCCCATGAGGTACTGAATGCCAAGCATCACCAGAAAGAGGCAGAAATTATTGCCAAGGCTGGGCAGTATAAGACAGTCACAATATCAACCAACATGGCTGGACGCGGAACAGATATAGTGCTCGGCGAAGGTGTAAAGGAACTCGGCGGGCTTCATATCCTTGGAACTGAAAGACACGAAAGCAGGCGTATTGATAACCAGTTAAGAGGCCGTTCCGGCCGCCAGGGAGACCCCGGCTCTTCAAGGTTCTATCTTTCACTTGAGGATGACCTTCTAAGAATATTCGGTTCAGACAGGATATCTTCAATAATGGAGCGGCTCGGCATGGAAGAGGGTGAGCCAATAGAGGCAAACCTGATATCCAGGGCTATAGAGAATGCACAGAAAAAGGTTGAGGCCCATAATTTTGATATAAGAAAACACCTTCTGGAATATGATGATGTGATGAATAAACACCGTGAGATAATCTACTCACAGAGGCGCAATATTCTGAAGGGCGAAGGCATTGATGAACTGATTAATGATATGATGGAAGGAAAGATCGAGGCTCTTACTGCTGAACACACTGATCCTAAAGCCTATCCGGAAGACTGGGATATCCAGGGCCTTATAGAGGGTGTTATAAGGTTCTTCGGTGTGCGGCCAAGGATAAGTGCTGCTGATATTGGAAAGGAAAGTTTTGATGCCCTTACCCCACAGACCCTTACAGAGCTGATCCTGAAGCAGGTTAAAGAGGCCAGTGAGGCTAGAATGGCCGGCATAAAAAAGGAGGATCTCCTCTCCGTGCAGAAGATGATAATGCTTCAGATACTGGATAAGGAGTGGCTCAGGCATCTGCAGGATATGGATCACCTGAAAGAGGGGATAGGTTTAAGGGGGTATGCACAGCAGGATCCTTTAAAGGAATATAAAAAGGATGCATTTGAATTATTCCAGGGGCTTGACGCCAGGATAACCGAAGAGGCGCTCATGACCTTTTCAAGGATACAGATCAGGAGGGAAAGGCCTGAAGATATCCAGCACCAGAAAAGGAGGCCGATGCAGATGAGTCACGGTGATTCCGCTGTCAGGAATGAACCTATAAAAAGAGCGAGCCAGAAGGTGGGGAGAAACGATCCATGCCCCTGCGGCAGCGGGAAAAAGTATAAAAAATGCTGCGGGGTTAATGAGTAAAAAAAGAGTGTCTGCAATTGATGCAGGATTAACATATTATCCGGGGTTTATTTGAGATGGAAAGCAATACCATAATAAAGGGTTTTAAGGCGGCATATACCGCATGCGGCCTGAAAAAGAACAATGCATATGATCTTGCGCTCATATATTCGGAAAGGCCGGCGGTTTCAGCCGCGGTCTTTACCACAAACAGGGTAAAGGCGGCGCCTGTTCTTTTAAGTATGGAGAATATACTAAATGGCTACTCACGGGCTGTCATAGTAAATGCCGGAAATGCCAATGCCTGCACCGGAGAAGAGGGTTTAAAGAACGCAAGAGAGACTGTCCGTATGGTAGCAGAGGCTCTTGGCATATCACCAAAAGAGGTGCTAATAGCATCAACAGGGGTGATAGGCGCCCAGATAGATGTAAAAAAGATAGAAAAGGCCATACCTGACCTGATAAAAAACCTTGACCCAGCGGGGTTTGAGGGGGTGACAAGGGCCATTATGACCACAGATTCATTCCCAAAGGTGAGTACCTTCAGCGGCACGGTAAAAGGGGTGGCCTATCATGTAGCAGGGATAGCAAAGGGCGCAGGTATGATAATGCCAAACATGGCAACCATGCTCTGTTTTATTATTACAGACATAAATATCAGCAAAGCCCTGTTGAAGAAGGCGCTTACCCAGGGGGTGAATGACTCCTTTAATAAAATAACTGTGGATGGGGATACCAGTACAAATGATACTGTATTTGTGTTGGCCAACGGGCTGGCCGGAAACGAAGAGCCTGACGGGGCAGATTTTAACGAGTTTCAAAAGGGGTTGACCCGTATAATGTCCGACCTTGCAAAGATGATAGTTAAGGATGGTGAGGGGGCTACCAAGGTGATACACATTAATGTTAAAGGGGCTTCTTCTCCTCTCGATGCGAAGACTGCTGCCAGGACAATAGCCAATTCAAGCCTTGTCAAGACCGCCTTTTACGGTGAAGACCCCAACTGGGGCAGGATCATGGCTGCCCTTGGCAGATCAGGCATAGAGATGAAGGAAAACAGGGTTGATATACTCATCGATGATATTAAAATAGTAAAGGGCGGGTTAGGTCAGGGGGAGGAAAAGGAAAAAGAGGCTGCTCAGACAATGAAAAATCCTGAGATATATCTGACGGTTGAGCTGAATATGGGTGCCTCTGACGACTGGATCACAACATGTGACCTTACCCATGACTATGTGTCAATAAATGCGGATTATAGATCTTAATTATAAATTATTGAATTTTTTCGCTATAAGCGGTGTCTAATAGATCAAATATTGCCGATGCAGATGAAGAGAGGCTTTTATCAGACCTTAAAAATCAGGACGAAAAGGCCTACAGAAAGCTTGTCTCTCTATTTCAGGCAAAATTGAAAAATGTTGCCTACGGGATAACCCTTGATGCAGAGGAGAGTACTGATATTGTTCAGGATGTCTTTCTAAAGGCATATATAGGCATTGATAAATTCAAGGGTGAATCATCCCTTTATACCTGGCTTAGGCGCATTACAATAAATGAGAGCCTGAACTGGGTAAGAAAGTGGAAAAGACGTTTCAGGTGGCAGCACCAGTCCATTGATCAGGAGGATGGCACAGTACCTGAAATAGTATCCGATGAGGCAGGGCCTGAAGAAAGGGTTAGCAACAGGCAGACATCAAGCCTCCTCAAAAAAGGGCTTGACAGCCTGCCTGAAAATGCAAGGGCTATCCTGATCCTAAAGGAGGTTGAAGGGCTGTCCTATGATGAAATAGGAGAGCTTATGGGCATAAACAAGGGTACAGTGAGTTCAAGGATTTTTTATGCGCGTGAAAAATTAAGAGAGTCTCTGAAGGGAATTGAAAGTGAAGTCCAGGAATGAAATAATATGCGGCACCGAGATGATAAGCCGGTTCATGGATAATGAACTCCACGGTGATGAACTGTTAACCGTGCAAAGTCATGTTGCATCCTGTGAATCATGCAGAGAACGGCTTAACTCCTATGGCAAAATCGGCGAAGGCCTAAACTCCCTTATAAGTGAAAAGAGATGGTCTGCTGGTCAGGAAATGGAAGCCAGGGTAATTGAGAGGATCAGGCAGAAGGAAGGCCGGTTGCAGGGGTTAATAGAGCTGATCTTTTCAAAAAGGATGTTTATCCCCGCGGGCCTTGCTGTATCCCTTGGTTTTCTGTTTATGGTGTTTTTAAATAACCAGGCGCCTTCCGGGCCCAGTGCCATAATATCATCTCTCTCCGGCACAGGTTCTTCTATCATGATAATGGAGACATCAAAATCAAGACAAACAATCTTATGGGTTAAGGAAAATGGATAAAATCAAAACTAAATATCAGATTAGTCTCTATGCAATCTCCCTGCTTTTTACCCTTTTATTAGTATTGCTTCCCCCTTTGCAAGCATGGTCCGGCGAAAATATCAGCATAGCAGTAAAGACCATACTTGCTTCTGAGAATGGCAAATCTGTGGACCCCGGCCTCAATGATATTGTTCGTGAACTGCAATCTGTTTTCAGATACTCTTCCTATAAGCTTTTAGGTGAAAAGGGGCTTACCCTCTCATTAAACAACAAAGGGGTTGTTACGCTCCCTGAACAGATCAACATGAATATCTCATCCATGGGTATTGAGGGTGACAGGGTTGTGCTTGATATAGAGATCTTAAGGGGTGGCAGCCGTATCCTCCAGACAGTAATCAAGCTTAGAAACAACAGCAGCATAACCATAGGCGGCCCTGAGTACCAGGGCGGAAACCTTCTCTTTAATATCTTTGCCTCTTTTTGAGTTCTCATAGGTTAAAAGATAAACAACATGTGATGAAGTATTAAGTTGAGCTATTCGGAGATTTGATCTTTTACACAATATGACAGGATGAGTTGCAGCCTTGCGCGTGGGTACGAGATGAAAGTGCGCTATCATGCGGTAAGAAGGAAAATATGCAGAAGATAGAAGTAAAAAAGATCACACAGGGCCTTAATAAAATTGTATTACTTCTTGCTACTCTTCTCTATGTCGTCTTCTTTGGGTACTGCCAGGATTCTTTAGCACAATCAATAATTTCCAAAATACAAACCGATATAGCGAAGGCTGATAGTCCACAAACTTATTATCTTAAAGAATATGCCCCGGTTGAGCCTCGATACTGGTCAAAAATAGCAAGCTGGATGATCGAGGATATGATAAACCGAAACTATAATAAAAAAAAACCCGCAAGTTCCATACTTGATATTGGATGCGGATACGGGACACTGCTCTCCTATGCTTCGGAGGTGTATGGAGCAAATGGCACATGTTTAGATGTGACTCCTTATCTGAAATCAAGTATTATGGAAAAATACAGTTTATCATTTATTACTGGAAATATTGAGAAAGACCCTTTACCTGCCGGAAAACGCTACGACATTATCATTATGACTGAAGTTCTTGAACACCTCAACTTCCAGCCTGTGCCAACACTGAAAAAAATTTACGATAGCCTGCAGGAAGATGGCGTTTTTTTTATTTCAACTCCTGATGCGGATAGCGGATGGGGAAGAACTTTTCAATATTATAATTCTTTAAAAGATATCCCGTTAGTAGATCCCGATGCGCCCTGGATAGACGGCCATATTTGGCAGTATAAAAAATCTGAATTGATAAAAATCTTGAAAGCTGCCGGGTTTAAAATTCACCGTCTCGATCGCTCGGAAGGCTTGACGGGCTTACATTTCAACATTTGGGCTGTGAAGGATAAAAAGATAAAATAAAAAACCTTGTCAAGGTCTAAAATCGTATGATTTTTATCCGTATCTGTTCGTATCCGTCGTAAAACAGAGTTAGCCAAAAAAACCAGTGATAAAATCCCGGTCAAAAA
>CAYWRH010000063.1:0-21573 GCA_964460435.1 uncultured Desulfatiglans sp. | reverse complement strand
GTGCAAATGAAATGCCAAAAAGGGAGAATTTTCAATAAAATACAGAAAATGAGGATTATTTGTTGATTGATGTTTTAATAAAAAGCAGGGGCGGATTAGTATTCGCCCCTGTTGATCACCCTGTAACAATCATTCATACCTGACCTTTGCTGGTTTTCTATCAACTGTCCTGTAGAATTTCATTTTAGGATATCCCAGTATAATAACGCTGTAAACCCTGTTTCCTTTGGGCAGGTTTAACTCATCCATTACAGGAGGGTACCCGTTTGCTGCCCCTTCAAATATCCCGATATATGTATATTCCAGCCCCATTGTTCTTGAAAGAAGGCCCACAGTTGTTGATGCAATAACACAATCATCCTTTTTACTGAATGCCTGAAACGGAGCATGAAAGATCATCACAGCCGGGGCATTATAAAATACCGGGTCAAGCCCCATTTCCCGGCTTTGTCCCATAAGTTCTCCGTAAAAGGACATCATTTCCAGTATCTTGATCTCCCCTTCATTTGCCTTGTCATGTTTTTTAAGCTCATCAGCCTTGATTTTTGCATCACTTCCGTTTTTGATCATAAAATCAACAGCAAGGTCTGATAACCTTTTTCTTTTTTCAGGGTTTGTTATTAAAACAAGTTCCACCATCTGGCTGTTGCTGCCAGTGGGTGAATACCTTATTATATCAACAAGCCTTTTTATATCTGCCTCAGGTATCTTTTTATCTGTAAATGCCCTGTGTGATCGCCTCTGCCTTAAGAATTCAGAAAAATCATCAGGTGTTATAAACTGCTCCTTTTCAATTTTATGGAAATTTTTCATATTCATTTCAGTGTGGGTTATGGCCCCTGTTGGACACAGTGCAACACACCTGCCGCATATTGAACAGCAGTTAATGTCGGCATATACCTGTACCTTTTCATCCTTTTTTGAAAAACATCTTGTACACCCTGTAACACATACCCCGCAGTTGCTGCATTTTGTATAATCTATTGATACCCAGCTCATGGTGATCCCTCCGGTTGAAGAATTGATGTTATAGAGACAAATAATGAATTGATTTTAAAAGGTCAATCTTTTGACCTGTTTTTCTTTGACAGAAAAGGCCATTATTTCTATACTCCGCCGGAAAATCTGATAATTTCATGTGACTTACCGCGAATATTATTAAGGGGCTATTATTTTGATTCTGTAAAATCGGACCTTGGTCAACAGGTTTCAGGAGATTACCCTGTGGAAACAGAAACATGGCTGATATGGGCAGTTTTTACAGCCCTCTTTATAATTGGTGAATTGATCCGCAGGTCATTTTTTGTGTGGCTGGGGTTTGCCTCTGCTGTTACATGCATTTTATCTCTTCTCAATACGCCCTTTACAGGGCAGATTGCTGTCTTTATCAACCTCTCCGGTATATTGATACTCCTTGAACGCAGGTTCAAGGAGCGATACCGGTTCAAGACACCCCAGGAGATGGGTGAGAAAATAGCTGCTTCCATCATGGGAAAGGGTGATCCGAATGTTTTCCGGCGGACCGGGCCTGTATGGGAGGTGGTATTTAATGGTGAGTCTTTTACCATCAAACATTCAATCGGCCTTTTACACATCAGAAACCTTTTAATCAAGCAGAATCGATGGATATCCTGCACTGAACTTAAAAATATATCATCAGGGATAAATGGTTCAGGAAGGGATCTGTATAGCAGCATGTCCGACGGAATGCTCTCCATTGAAAACCTGTCTCGCGCCGGAAATCTTGCCCCTGAGGATATAATTGACAGGCTCTCTATTGAAAATATCAGAAAGATGAGGGGACTGCTCCAGGAAAAAATTGATTCAGATAATTTTGATGACCCTGAAGAGCGGATGCAGCTAATTAATTCCCTTGATTTTATAAATGATTATATGAGTAAAAATATCGATATACATGGAAGATCAAGAAAGATATCTGACAGGGGTGAGACAGATCGCAAGGCTGTTTCTGCTGCCATAAACAGGGCAGAAAATAGCCTTAAAGAACATAGGGAACTATATACCCATTTCAGATCATTCATAAAGGCAAAGGGAAATTCTTTCAGGTATCTGCCTGACAGGCCAATCAACTGGATGATAGAATAAATAAACTAAAATAAGGCCTGTTAAAAAACAGCCATACAAGGCATACCTTCATGCCTTGTATCGGAACTTCTAATCCGCAAGCAGATCATCAAGTTTATTCTCTTTTTCCAGGGCATGCAGTTCGTCAGACCCTCCCACATGATAATCCCCTATAAAGATCTGCGGCACTGTGCGCCTTCCACCGCTTTTCGTTACCGCCTCTGCAGCAAGTTCAGGGTTCAGGTCAACCCTTAATTCGTAGTAGCTTACACCCTTCTTCTCAAGAAGACTCTTTGCCCTGATGCAGTATGGACAGCCTGAAGTTGTATAAATTGTCACCTTCTTCATATATCTTCTCCTTTTTGATTGCTCATATATTTTTCAAACACACTTGTAAACCTCTGCCATTTTGTTTCAAACTGATCAAAGGGGACACTGTCAATGGTCCTGAGTTCGAGTGACGGGCCTTTTATATTAAGCCTTATATCTGTAAAGATGGTAGTAAGATGATACATGAATGCATCAAATGACAGATCATCTGTCTCAAGGAATGGTCTGTTTTTGCCTATATGATATGCCCTTGCAGCGTGATCAACAATCATCTCAATCACATCATATGGTTTCATATCATGGCTTGCCTTAAAGGGCTGACCGCACCTGGAAGGATCGGTATTATTCCATATATCCCTCCTGTCAGGCCCCATTTTAAATTCATCCATCTCGGACATCTTTATCATGGCAGCAAGAATGAGGGGCAGTTCATCTATTTTTTTCAGGCCGGCATGAAGATGAATGGAAGCAGTGCCCTTCATCATCTCGAGGCCCCTTGTGCCGCATACTGAGAGTCTGCTGTGTAGATTTATATATCTTTCCGAATCAAGGCACAATGGCGCATCCTTTCGGCCTGGCATATAACCCTGTGCAAGATATTCAATGCCAAGATCTTTTTTAATAATCTTCAAAAGATCTTTTATCTGAATAAGGCAATCAGTGAATCTCTCCTTTTCATGGGCAAATAGTGGCTCTGAATGGAATTCTATCTGTCCGCCAGGTTCAAAATCTATGTACATGCCTGACTTATGTACAAAGGATGAGCCCTCCCTTTTAAAGCCATATTCAGGCAAAAACCTGTATATCTGTTGCATGATATCAAGGCTGAGAGGATGCCTTGGCAAAAATTCATATTCAAACCCGAAGCTCTCCTGGCCGGGTATGATTTTTTCTTCCAGTAATATTAAGAGCCTCTGGCTGTATTCTGTAATGTATTTACCCTGATTCATAAATTCTCCTTTTAACAGGGGTAGCCTTATACTCACAATTATTGCCATGCGTTTCATATAAGGGGCTTAGCAATTTCCAATATACTGCTGTAAATATTTTCACCACGGAGTACACTGCCGCCGTCGCCAAGGCTATGTCGGGCCAGGGAGATCACAGAGACTGAATATAAATTACTTCTCTGTGACCTCTGTGGTAAATGGTATTTTTTGATTTTCCTATTCCCTCAACATGACATTTTCTATGCCGGTATCATTATTACTGAACACTATAGTCACTCATTATGAAAAGAAAAGGTCATACCATAAAGTAAATATGATTATGGCATAAACCCTGTCAGCCTCTGAGACAAGTGTATTAGGGCCGACATTCTCCTTTGAGATAAGATTAATGTCTCTTTTCAGGATATCGCTCTTAATAATTCCCTGCTTTTTTATCATATCTCCAAACATTACCTCTTTTATGCATTCAGGCAGTTTTGAAGGGTCTGAAAGCCAGTCAGCCATTGGTATGGTAAAGGGCTGTTTTTTTCTGAAGGCTGTATCCCTGTCCAGGATGGAATACCTGGCATATGAATTACTGCATATATATTTTTCACGGTTATCTGCAAGGTTCACCTTAAAGTTAATTGGAAGCGTTGCAGCAAACTCAGCAAGCCTGTAATCAAGAAAGGGTGTACGCGCCTCGAGAGAGTGCCTCATGGAGAGCTTGTCAAGCCTGAGTATCACATAATCAGGCAGCCTTGCTTTAGTTTCCATGGCTATGGCCGCATTAAGGGGGTGTTCATTACCGGATAAATATGGCGTTGCATCAGATGGAAAAAGATCATCCACATGATCCTTACCGGTCAGTTCCCTTAATTCATCACGGGTAAAAAGAGACTCGCTCTGTATATATCTTTCTACAGGGTTGTTACTCCTTATTTTCATGTATGTCTTTAATTCAGGGTAAATATCTTCAAGACCTTTTTGCTCAGGAATAGAAAGACTGTGATATATGCTTGCAGCAGTTTCTATGAGGAATTTGCGGTATCCGCCAAAAATCTCATCTGCCCCTTCCCCTGTAAGCACAACCTTAACCCTTTCACCTGCAAGCCTGCATACCTGGTCTGTCGGCAAAATTGTGCCAAGGGATATAGGCTCTTCAATGGATTTTATAATTTCCGGAAGCTTTTCAAGCATCTCTGATCCGCATAACCCGGTATGGTGCCTTGTTTTTTTGAACCGGTTCTCATTTTTTTTAATATACTCTTTTATGAGGGGGAGTTCATTGTATTTATCCTCATTAAATGAGATGGAAAAAAGCCTGATATCAGGTTTTATTACTGCTGCCTCTGATGAGACTGCAGATGAATCAATTCCGCCACTAATGAGCGTTCCCACCTCTACATCAGACCTCATCCTTATTTTTACCGCGTCCCTGAAAAGCCTGATAAATTCCTCGGACGCCTCATCAAACCCCATGTCAGGCTTGACCCGGTCAAGCCTGTATTCCCAGTACCGTTTTATTTCATAGGTTTTGTTATTAAGATCATATTCAATAAAAGAGCCGGGCGGAAGCTTTTTAATGCCATTGAACATGGTATCTATACCAGGCACATAGCGGTATTTAAAGAAGGTCTCTATTTTGTCATGATTGATTTCTGCTGGCCTCGTGCTCCCTTTTAAAAGAGGCTTTATCTCTGATGAGAAAAAAAAGCTGCTCTCCCATTCAGTATAATATAGGGGTTTTATGCCGAACCTGTCTCTGAACAGGATTATCTTTGAGTTGAGATGGTCAAAGAGCGCCCCTGCATAAATGAAAACAGTTTTATTGAGAAAATCAAACCCGTATTTTCTATACATGTTAAGGGCAACCTCTATGTCGCCTTTTGTCAAATAGGGCATTTCAGGGTTTTCTGCCTTTAATTCCAGGTAATTGTATATCTGGCCATTGCAGATTATGGCGGATTTATCTTCAGGAGATATTATAGGCTGCATGCCTGTTTCAAGGTCAAGGATGCTAAGCCGCCTGAAACCGAATCCAACATACCCTGATCCGAACGGATATGCGGCCTCTTTTTTATCATCCGGCCCGCGATGGGCCTGAAGAGCGCCCATCTGATCAAGCCTGTGGTATATTTCATTTTCAGAAAGATTGTATGAGATAATTCCGCTGATTCCGCACATAAGGCTGTGTTTATTTTACCGCAGGGATTTTTACCCCGTCCGGCAGGCCATCAAAGCCTGTTACAACAGTCTTGATACCCATTTTTTTCATTGTCTCTTCAGCCCTGATAAGCGGGTTATAATTCTGAAGGTTTCTTTCGCCATTGGGTGCGCCTGCCTTGAACCAGAGCTTTCTGGATACAGAGCCATATATGAGAGGCATGTATGGCAGAAACTCGGATGAACCCTCTGTTGAACGGTGTGAGAAAAAGGCGGTAGCCCCGATCCTTTTAATATTGTCTAGCGCCTCCTTGAGGCTGTTAACGCCAAGGGCCTTAAGCTCTTTTAAAACCCCGCTCAAATCCTTTCTTGCTGCAAGGAAGGTTTCAACACGAGTAGGGTCAGCTAGACCAAGCACAATCTCTGTTGCAAGACAGGTTTCAGTAAATGTCCCTGCCTGATTTAGCTTTATAAGGACAGAATTGCCGGCCCTCTCTTTCTGTTCAGGAGAGGCAAGGAAGGGGATAATAAATCTCATCTGTGTAACTGCTGCATCATCAATAACTATCTGCACCCTGTGGCCATATTTTTCATTCATGAGTTTATGTGCCCTGATATCTGATTCTGAACCGGGGTCTTCCATTGTCACAAAGTTATCCGCACTATTTACGATGTCAGCGTCAAACTCAATAAGCTCTTCACGGGTCTTGATTCCGAGGCCGGAAAACCTCATGTCATAAAGCCCTTTTTCCTTTAATTCATCCGATTTCTGAATCTCGCTGAAGGCATTGTCCGTGCCTATTGCATAATCGGCAGTTTTTAACCCCAGCTGTGTTGCACATTCCTTTATTCTTTTAAGCCCTTCATAATTGTCTTTTACCGGAAATACAAAGCCTCTCTCCTTGGCTGTTCCTGTGGGAAGACCATCTCTTACCAGATTCTTTTCAAACTGCCTGAAGAATTTTATTGCCTGTGTGAAAACGCCCTTGATGGACTTTTCATTCATTGCAAAAAAGAACATCTCCTGTATGTCCTGTTTTGTTCCGGGTACATGCTCACCGCCACATACCATGTTAAATGCAATGTTGGGCATATAAAATGTCTTCATATCCTTTGGGGCCAAAAGCTGCCATGCCTCATAACCTGATGCCTTTAACAGTGTCTGGAAAAAGACTGTTGAAGAGGCAAGACAGGCATTCCCGCCCCATTTCTTTTTATTGGGACCGGCCTTTTCAACAAGCTTGAGGTCAAATTCGCAGGCAGCCTTGATGATGTCTTCAGGTTTTTTAATAACGACCTTTTTAGGTAACAGGGGCGCTATATTTTTTTCAATAGATTTTATTGCCTTGTCATTCTCGATATATATCGCCTCGTTTTCACCGTCTGACGTGCCCTTGGCAATGCCGTTTCTTTCCTCGATTGTATAGCTATCCCGGCCCCGTTTAACCCTTGCTGTCATTACGCCTTCAATGGTGTAGGCTGCATAGGATGATAAAATCTCTCTACCCCTGAGTGTAAAATTTGTAAGTATTGTCTCTTTTGCCATTATTCTTTCTCCAGATAAGTTTTTTAATGGTAAGTCATCAATGACCCTTTTTAGCCGCACAAAAATAATGTAATTTAAACAGGTTTAAACAGTGGATTATTATCTCCATTATGTCATGGAATATCAACTTTTTATTAAATAGCGCTGTTTTTATTTTAACTCTCAGTAAATCTTCTGTGACATTTTCTGCTGCTCTTCAACAAGCCTTGCACCTAAGTTGAATGCCTTTTCGCAGTCAGCGGGAAACACCTCTTCGCGTCTTTTTCTTCTTTGTGCCTCATCAATACCATCTGCAACAACCTTTGAATAATCCTTAAACTGGTATGTCTCATAACTCATGAGTGACTCTGCCTTTCCAAGTATCATGTTCATGATCTGCTCGTTTCCGCTGAACAGCCTGTCATACCCCACTTTAGCTGCAAACGCCTCAGGACAATTCATGGTGTATATAAGGCCAATCCCTATTTTTTTGGGGAAAAGGGTTTTTGGAGGAAAGGTATATACAAGATAGGGGAAAAGGAGACGCTCTATAAAAGACCTCAATTCGCCTGTTACATCTCCAAAATAGATGGGAGAACCGAGGATCAAAACATCTACCTCTTTTATCCTTTCATAAACAGGGGTCATTTCATCCTTGAACCCGCAGGCGCCATAACTCTTTCCACCCCTTATTTTACAGGCAAAACAGCTTGTACACCCCTTAAAATTATAATCATAAAGGTGGATCATCTCTGTTTCTGAGCCCTTTGATGCTGCCCCTTCGAGGGCCTTGCTAAGCAGTATGCCTGTGTTCCACTCCTTTCTCGGACTCCCATTAATAGCCATTACCTTCATTTTTGTTACCTCCGGTTAAAATTGCCTGAAAAGATAATATATCTAAATGTATAAAGATTACCAGATGACTTTCTTTTTATAAAGAGCTATATATATGCAACCCAATCAATTTAAAATATACCATACAGGGAGAGTCTGATGGAATTAGAAGAAATTGCCTCTGAGATTCACAGAATTATTACCGGAAGAAAGGAAAATAAACAGGCGGTCCAGAAGATTTCATCTATTCTGGGTAAATCGCAGCAGACCGTATATGACTGCCTGTATGGGCGAATTAAGATAAATCTTGATTTTATCAAGGCAGCAGTTGAGGCAACGGGTGATCCTGACATAAAGGCCTTTCTCGAACCTGCTGGCTGGGCCCTTTACAAAAAGCCTGTCACAGGAGAGATAACAAGTAATTTTGAAAAAGAGGTTAATGATATCTTTCTTGCGGTTTCTCATCTTTCAGAGTCCATAAAGGATGCAATTAAAGATGGAAAGGTGGACAGGCAGGAACTTGCCCATATAAAAAGACTCAGGGCAGAGGTCGCAAGGCAGACAGACGAAGTAATGCTCTTTGCTGAGGAGATATATTCAAAAAAGGCTAACCATTAATTGAGGAGGGATGAGATGTTCAATAAGAATATTTACGAGTTTCCTATTCTTTATACTAATCCTTTGCCAAAAATTGCACTGGGCTGGGGCGCTTATGAAACAATTGCAAATGAATGCAGGGCAAACCGCATTAGAAAGGCACTGATAGTAACGTCGGGTCTCAAGGGGACAGGCATTATTGACGAGATAAAAGGTGTCTTAAAACACGGCGGTATTGAATGTGAAGTTTTTAGCAGTATAACATCGAATCCAAAAGACTATGAGATAATGAATGGATACAGGGTATTCAAGGATACCGGATGCGACGGCATTGTTGCTGTGGGGGGCGGCAGCTCCATTGATGCTGGAAAGTGCATCAGGGTAATTGATGCTAACGGCGGAAAAGATGTGGGGAATTTTGCAGCAAAGCTTAATCCTCCCTGGATGGAGACACTTGCGAAACTGAATCCGTGCGTTATCCCGCAGATATCTGTGCCAACAACCTCTGGCACAGGCGCTGAGGTGACATCGTGGGCTGCAATAAGCAACACTAAAGAACGTGCAAAGGTGCTTGTAGGCGCACCCAACATACAAACGACAGTAGCTGTTATTGATCCCCTCTTTATGAGGCTTCAGCCCAAAAAGCTCGCTGCCTGGACAGGCTTTGATGCAATGGCCCACGGTTTCGAGGCATTTTTAACAAAGATTCAAAGCCCATATTCATATGGTATTCTCATAAGGGCAATTGAACTTATATATAAAAACATCAGGGATTTCACCCATAACAGGATGAACAAGGATGCCTGCGAAAAGATGTGCTGGGCCTCCACTATGGGCGGGATAGCTATCGGATTCGGGGCTGGGGCCGGTATTGTCCACGGGCTTGGCCACCAGATAAGCGCTGTAACAGACTGTCATCACGGCCATGCGAACGGCGTTCTGGTGCTCGCAGCTGAAAGATACAATCAGCCTGCAGCAATAGAAAAATTTGCTGCAATGACCCAGGCCATGGGTATTGATACAACCGGAATGACACAGCTAGAGATGGCAGACCGCTGGTTTGACGAGATGGAGCAACTCCTTCGTGACCTGGAGATACAGCCAGGTTATCTGACGAAACAGTTTGGTTTTAAAGAAGAGCATATTGATCATATATATAAGGTATATGCTAATGACTTCTGCAGCCAGGGTAATCCAAAGGAATTGATTGAGCATGAAGTAAAAGATCTTTTGAAACGCCTCCTTGATGCACCCTATTAACAGTTTATTTATGGGGCATGGTCCCATGACCAGACCCATAAGCATTGGTGCCCCTTAATGAAAGACTTGTATATCAGATACGGGCATGAAAAACTCTATTTCAATGTCCCTGAAACATTTAATATCCTTACACTGGCCGAGTTTGAAGAAAACCTTTGTTTGCCTGATATAAAGAAGCTTGCTGATGACGCACTCAATAACCCGATTGATAAGCTGCCACTTGAAAACCGGCTAAAACCTCATCATAAAATAGCTATACTTATTGAAGACAATACCCGTAATTCACCTAAAAAAGTGATTCTAAGAATATTACTTGAACGGCTAAAAAACCTCTCTATTCCAGGCAGTAATATCTCTATTATTATTGCGCTCGGCACACACAGTCATCTTGACAGTGATGAAATGGTCAGCACTTATGGTGAAGAGGTCGTTAAAAATTACAGCATCGTTAATCATGCTTGTCTATCCCATGACCTTGTTCCTGTTGGGAAACTCAGGTCAGGCACTGTTGTTAAAATCAACAGGCGTGCATATGAGGCGGATTTCAGGATAGGGATAGGTTCAATTTTCCCGCACCCCATAAACGGTTTTGGAGGTGGCGGAAAGATCATGTTTCCTGGGATTGCCAACTATGATGCCATACTTGAACATCATTTGAGGTATGCATTCAGGAAGGTTACTCTCGGGAATTTAATTAACAACCCCTTTTATGATGAGATAATTTCCCTGGCACATGCAGGAAAACTTGATTTTATTATTAACAGTGTGATTGACCATAATGATAACCTGCATCAGGTTGTTGCTGGTGACCCGGTATCAGCCCACAAAAAGGGTGCTGATATATGTAAAAAAATCATTTCAAAAACCTTTAAGAAAAAGGCGGATATCACCATAATTAGCGCCTTTCCATATACACAGGCTACCCAGCTTATGAAGCCACTTGAAGCGGCTTCCATGATAACAAAAGAGCAGGGGGTGATTATTCTTGCTGGTAAATGTACCTCAGCATTTAACAGCACATACCTGGATGCATGCCTGGAATTCAGGATAAAACATAAAGGCAGACTAAAAGGGGCGCTTTTTGAATATTTCGATTCAGGACAAAGGATTATACGTGATGGTGCGCCTGAACTGAACATGTCTATGGCCCAGGTTATTCTTGCACTTGAAAATTATCGTGTTATTCTGTTTTCGGAAGAGGTGCCTCAAGAGGATGCAGAAAAGCTCGGTTTTATATATGCCGCGACTATTGAAGATGCAGTTAATAGAAGTGCACAATTAAGACCTAATCCGGGCGTTAATGTTGTTCCATCTGGCGGTGTAATAATACCGGAACTTAAATAACAGGTGTACAGAATCAGGTTTTAGGTCTATGGTTTAAGGTATAAAGGGAAAATGCATATTTAAAGCAATAGGTATTTTTCAGGGCAGGAGAAGGCGGATATAGGTAATGTAGTCAAGGCAGTGGGTTATTGGGATAATGATCTTGTCTCAGGAAGGCCGGTCAGAGGTATTGTAAATTCATGGAACGAATTAATCCCCGGCCATTTCAATTTTCGACAGCTATCCGAACAGGTAATAAAGCGAATTCACAGAAAGGGCGGGATAGCCTGGTGGAGATGTACAGGGCACTAAACTATCTTAATGGCATGGGGCTTTCAAGATCTGCCGCAGTAATAAATGCGGAAGGTTTTCAGGTACAAATAATGGCTGTTCTGTTGGGCATATTTCACCAGAGGCTATCGCTATTGTAGGAGGGCCTATTGCAATTGTTCAGGATGGTGACATTATTACTATTGATATATCACAGAAAACCATTCATCTCCATCTTTCAGATGAAGAGATAAACGCAAGGTTTAAAAACTGAGTGATAACTGCCCCAAAGATCAGAAAATGGTATCTTGTTATATTCAAGAATTGCCTCATCGGCTGATTAGGGGGCAGTAATAAAAAACAGGCAGTTATTCTGCGAGCAGGTCCCATCCCCTGTTAAAGCCTATTACCATTGTCGGTTCAAGGCCGCTCTTCTCAGGCTTTTCACAACTCACACCTGCATATTCTGATATGAAATTTTCAGCATTTTTTGCGCATGCCGGCGTCAGATAAAATGGATAGTATCCTGTGGCGGTTGGCTGTCCTGTAAACATGGCCATATCTGTAGGCATGCCCGCATCATGAAAGGCATCACGAAATTTGGCCTGTAATCTCTTGACTTCCCCTGACTTAAGGTCATCACCGCTCAATAGTATTTTTGTCCAGGGCATTTTTTACTCCTGTTATGAATGGCACAATTATTTTATCTTAACTGCTATCTCATTATTGATCTAAATATTTCTATGTAATATATTGCAAATCGGAATTTCTATAATATCTCATAAGGAAAAAGTAAAGCATATGCAAATAAAAGAAAGGGCCTTATATATTTTAATGATACTTGCAGGGACAGTCATATCTGATCAGGTTACAAAAAAGATTGCCCAGGAATACCTTCAGAACTCAAAAACGATCTCATTCTTCCATAACCTCTTTGTCCTTACTTATGCAGAAAATACCGGAGGATTCCTGGGTATGGGGGCTACTGTAAATGAAGAGGTCAGATTCTGGATTTTTTCTGTGGCAGTATCCCTGTTCCTTCTGGCCATGTTTTTCTACCTGATCTTTTCAAAGACCTTTTCCATAAGACAGACCCTTATGCTTGCAATGGTGCTTGGAGGAGGCATAGGTAACCTGATAGATAGGCTGATGTACAATGGAAGGGTGATCGATTTTATGAATTTCGGTATCGGACCTCTCAGGACAGGCATTCTTAATATGGCGGATATTTACATAACATTCGGGGCGATTTTTCTCTTTTTGTTTATTATAAGTGATGGGAAAAAGATTCAAAAGGAAAAGACAGGGTAAAATTTAAAGGGAAAATGGATTCTTTGCCTATGTTGCACAATCTTTAAATGTTACCGTCAGTTAAAAAAATAAGATATATTTTCACCACTGAGAGCATGAAAAAATATTCAAAAAAATAAAACCTCTGTGTCCTCTGTGGTGAAATAAAAGTAGCAGGTCAAATATCACTACTATACCTGACAATCCATAACTCTAACTTCAGTAATAAGCCTCCTGCCCTCACCAGGGTATCGTTTATCTCCTGTAACAGTAATCTCTTTTTCCAGCCTGATATCCTCGCTTGATGAGCCGATCATAATCCTTATCTCACCCGGCTCTATTATCCGCCTGTAATCAAGTCCTGTAAATGCAAGCAGGTCTGCATGCAGGGTAAAGATAATCTTCTTCTCTTCACCGGGCATTAAAGTTATCCTTTTATACCCCTTAAGCTCCTTTACCGGTCTGGGGATACTGGCTACAGTATCATGTATATAAAGTTGCGCAACCTCATCGCCTGCCCGGTTGCCGCTGTTTTTTATCTTGAAACCTATATCTATTTTACCATCCACAGGTAATTTCCGGGATGATATTTCTAGATCGCTGTATGTGAACTTAGTATAGCTCAGGCCATGACCGAACGGGAACACTGGTGTAAATTCAGGCAGTATCGGGAAACCCTGTGACAGAAATTTATGGTTATAAAAAAGGGGTTGTACCCCTGCTCTCTGACTGAAGGTAAGGGTGGTTTTGCCGCCAGGGTTAAGGTCGCCGAACAGGGCATCAACAATAATACCCGCTCCCTCTTGGCCGGGGAACCATGCCTCAAGTATGGCCGATGCCCTTTTTGCAATCTCTGGCATGGCAAATGGCCTGCCATTAAGCAGAACTATTACTACAGGTTTTCCTGTGTCCAAGATCGCCTTTACAAGCTCTTCCTGTCCTCCGGGCAGAGAAAGATCAGGGGTGTCTGTACCTTCACCCACTGTGCCTGCCCTGAAATGGCCTGCCTTGTCGCCAACCACAAGTATGGCTATATCTGCATTATTTGCTGCATTGACAGCATCAGGTATCTTTGAGACATCCTTATCCAGTATGTTGCATCCCTTTGCATAGATTATCCTTTCAGCACCCAGCTTTTCCTTTAATTTATCAAGAACTGTCGGGGCATGCACCACCTTCTCTGCCATATCCTTGTAGTGTGTGGATACCACATGGTTTTCAAAACTGTAGTTGCCAAACAGGGCCATGACCTCATGGGCATTGGGGCCGATAAGGGCTATCTTATTTATCTCCTTTCTAAGGGGAAGGGTATCATTATTTAATAAAAGGGTAATGGATTTTTCCGCAACCTTTGCAGCAAGGGCACTCTCTTCAGGTAGATTCAGTCTGATTGCATCTGTATCCACATAGGGGTTTTCAAATAGCCCAAGATTAAATTTCTGTTTTAATATCCTTGAAACAGAACAGTTGATATCATCTATTGTGACAAGACCATCTGAAAGGGCATCTTTTAATCCCTGCGGGTACATGGTAGGGTTCGGGAGTTCAATATCAAGGCCGGCCTTAAGGGCTGCTGCAGCTGCCTCCTTTGTAGTTGCTACAATCCTGTGCATATCTTTAAGAAATGTGATAGAGGCGTAATCAGAGACTGTGAAACCATCAAACCCCCAGCAGTTTCTTAGTACCTCGGTAAGTAGCCAGTATGATGCACCTGGAACCTCTCCGTCAAACTCATGGTAGCCGTTCATGAGTGAGAGTACCTTGCCCTCCTTTACAGCCATCTCAAAGGGGATAAAAAAAATATCCATAAGATCACGCTTCCCCACATGCACAGGCGCAAAATTTCTGCCCCCTTCGCTGAAGGAATAACCGACAAAATGTTTTAGTGTGGCAATTACCCCATTTTTTATATCACTACCCTGAAGCCCCTTAACATAGCTTGTTACCATTGTGCCCACAAGATAGGGGTCTTCACCCATGGTCTCTTCAATGCGTCCCCATCTTGCATCCCTTGCAACATCACATACAGGGGCTAAGCCCTGGTGTGTGCCAAGTTGTCTCATCTGCCGTCTGATTACATCCCCCACCTGTCTTATCAGTTCAGGTTCCCATGTAGAGCCGTAATTTACAGGCGAGGGAAATGATGTTGCGCCCTGTGCCATAAGGCCGCTCAGGCACTCCTCATGACATATTACCGGTATACCCAGTCTTGTCTCTTCCCTGAGCCTTTTCTGAATACGGTTTAATGTCTTTGAGCCATTAACAGGGTCAACAGGCCTGCTGCCAAAGGCCCTTGTGATCTGACCGATGCCTGACCTCATGTAATAGACTATATCAAGCCCGACAGCGTTTTTATCAAGGTCATCTCCCATTATCGTTGGGGCCATTTCGCCCTTTTCAGGGTCAAAGCTGAGCCATATGGATGTGAGTTGAAGTATCTTTTCTTCAACAGTCATCCTGTAAAGAAGATCATTTACCCTCTCATCAACCGGTTTAGACGGATCTTTATATATGGGCTGGGTCATTTTGATTTCCTTTCATATGTCACTGTGGCTTGTTGCTATTCTCAAGTTCTTTATATCTTTTGGTAAGGCTCTTCATGAGTTTAACATTTTCAGGCATCGGCCTTTTAATAGAAGATTCATCTTTTCTCACATATCTTTTTGCTCCCTCTTCATATGAAATATTCAAGCTTTTAATAGCAGCGCTTATTGCGCACCCCAGCGGCGCAGCAACAGCAGGGTTTTCTATTGTGCAGGTTTCTGCGTTAAAGGCATCAGCTATCCACTGCATCATGAGGCTGTTTTTTGCCCCGCCGCCAACAATACAGAGCTCATTAACCTTTCCAAGGTGATCTGAATGGAGCTTGAGTGAAAGCGCCTGCGACAGGATCAGCGCCCTGATATTCTCTCCTGGTTCATCTGCTGTGAAACCATCTCTGATAATACCTTTTTTATGTAACGGCACAGATTCATCAAAAAGATATGGCAGAAGAATTTTTTCATCATGAGAGAGCAGGGCGGGGCCAGCGATATCCACATATTTTTTCCAGTCAGAATCAGCAGGGGTTTTCTCTTCAGATTTAAGCAGATATCTCTTTATAAAATGATCATGCACCTTTGCGCCATTGGTGATTACTGAAAGGGCCATTGCCTTTCCTTTTGTATAGCCGAATATGTTGAATTCACCATCCTTTGAGGGGGTTATTTCACCCATCACGCCATTTACTGTATAGCTGCTACCCAGAGATATAACAATATTACCACCGCAGCCTAACAGCGTTGCAGGGTTATCACCGGTGCCTGTCAGGATTTGAGTATCCGGTGAAAGGCCATATTTTATTGCGAAATAGGGGCTGATTTTACCTGCACTGGAATCATAATGATCGATCGCACCAAGTCTTGAACATAGTAGCGACCTGATACCTGAATCAAAGAGGTATTTATCCATAACGCTTATTACCTTCTCATTCCAGCATGGGTTGTTTATATCAAGGGTGTTCAGATTTGTGCCCCATCCATCCCCGGTATCAACAGGTGAAATTTTGCCTGAAAGAATAGAGGTTATAAATGCGCTTAAGACAAATATGTTTGATGTGCTGTTATACTCTTCAGGGCTCTCTTTTGCCCATTTCAGAATCTGTGATGCAGGGAACCTCAATTCAGCCCTGTTTCCTGTAAGGTTAATTATACCGCCCTCACTTTTCAGTGCATTGGTTAGGTATTCTGCCTCTTTTTGAGTGCTCCTGTCTTCCCATATGGGGGATGAGGTGCGCGATATAGCTGGCATAAGCTGCGCAATAAGGGTCTTGTCAGGGTCAAGGCAAGAAACCGATTGTCTGAAGGATCTGTTTACATAAACTGTACAGTGCTGCATAGCGTCAATTTTTATGGCCTTTATGACAGAAACATCTATTCCGCTTTCCCTTATCCTTTTAAAGGCAAGGTCAACTGCCTCAATAAGCATGAATGGTGATGTGTGCCTTATATCACCGGATGATAAAGGAAGCACACCACCCTCAGTTTTATATGAAGGAAATGCCTGATCATAGTTAAATGAATCCATGAAACAGATGCTGTGGCTGGATAGATCAAGAATCACAATTTTGCATGACTGGGTGCTGAATTCGATACCGCAGGATAGTGCCATTCTACTTCACATAAACCTCGTTAAAGTATTTACATGCACGCACAACAGAGTCCCTCATAAGGTCTTCTGCCTTTGCTGTTTCTCTGTCTACAAGGAATTTCCATAAGAGGTTATAGTCAAGGTCTCTTGCGGCCCTTTCACATGCATCCCAGCTCAGAACACTCCTTACAACCCTGTCTATGCCCTGTTCTTCTGTATCATGTGCCCTTACCTGCATGTCATGACCTTTCCATCTGTTAAACCCGGCCTGATCTATTAGCCCTGCAATAGCAATGTTCATACCGTTGATCCTTGCGCCGTGGTCAATGTCAAATTTGCCCGGGCCTCCCAGTATTATGCCATCATTGTATCCCTGGCTGTTTACATGCATGTGCATAAGCATATTATTATCTATCTCTTCAACCGTATCATAGATATGATCAAGGCCTATCATCTCGGAGTGACCGAACTCCTTGTTGACGCCCTTTTTTAAAATGTCAATGCCATACTCCTGCTCAAGTTTTTTCCAGAATACAATTGCGCTTGCAACCGTGGGCAGAAACATGGCAGGATACCCCTCATTGGGTTTTGGTTATATTGCAATATAGAGTTCTCCGCCAAGTGAATTTTCCAGTTTGCACAGCCCTGCAATTCCCTCCTTGAGATATTGATACATCTTCTGTATTCCTGTTGAGGCAAGGTCATAGCCATATGAACCGTTCCACAGCACAAATGTTGGCGGGACATCCTTGTTCCATGCCTTTTTTAGTTCTTTATATGCCAGCTCAACAGACCTTGCGCCATATGCATTTGCAGCCTTTCTCTCTACCGGATCAGGTGAGCATATGCCTCCATACGGGAAATGCCTGTGTGCGCCCGGCGTAACCATGGCAAGTGCGATATTGTTTTCGCAAAGGGCATCTGCAATGGCCTTTGCATTATCTTCACAGTATTCATAGTCATAATGTATCTCAAACCCGATCTCTATATGGCTTGGCAGTCTGGGTCTGATCCTTTTATTTATAAGCTCTATCTTTCCAACTGTGTCAAGTCTGTCACCTGCCCATGCTGCGCGTGTGTCATATGGGGTGAAGCCTCCCTTGCCTGCATTGAATGTCCATGCACACAGGCTGTGATATGATTTTTTCATAATTGATATGCTCCTTTATAATTATTTTCTGTAAACGCCATATTCAAATGCAGCCTCGCTCATGGCATGAATATTTTCAGGTATGCCCTTGTCCAGCGATGCCCCTCCTGCAAGTATATAACCGCCTCCCTTGCCCACTACCTCAATCAGCCTGCGGCAGTATTCCTTGACTTCAGAAGCCTTGCCGGTACAGAGCATTGAGGCTGGCACATTGCCCATAAGACATGCATGATTACCAAGTATCTCCTTTGCCCTGAACATGTCTGTATGGTCAAAGTACCATATCACGCTCCCTCTGGGCAGGTCTTTGATAATCTCCAGCCGGTCATTGTATCTACCCTCGGCAAACAGGAGCGGCACAACGCCCTCTTCATAAATACCCATGATTACCTTCCGGAATGTGGGCCAGTAGAATTCCCTGTACTGCTTGTCAGACATCATTGTGTCATCGCCCTTGTGAAGCGGGAATACAGCTATTGGCACCCCTGACCTGTTTGCGCCATCCACGGCAATCTTAATATTAAGAGGAACTATCTTTTCCATTGCCTGATGAAGCTTGCCCGGCTGCCTGTACATATCCATTATTATGCCGCGTGTGCCCCTGAGCGTGTCTCCCATAAGGTCGAATGGCGCATGGGCATATGACCCCATCATTGCAGGGTATCCCTCTGCCATTGCCATCTGCCTGAATTTCATAAGGGGAATCTGCCACTTTGCCTCTTCCCGGCCATATTCCACCATCTTTAAAAGCATATCCTGCACCTTGGGTTCAGTCATGGCGCTCAGAAACATATTGGGGAAGCCCAGTGAATTTGGCAAAGGCGGAAACATTGTAAGCGGTTCCAGCAGCCCCATTGTGCGGGGAAGGTAGCATCTGAACACAAAATCGGACATGTCATTTATAAAGAGGTCATACTCATCCGCCTTCATGTATTCACCCTCGACAAACTGGTTGCCATGACCATCCTCAGGAAGCCCGTGTCCAGGGTATTTTGAACATTTTGAGTCAAGAATCTCAGATGCCTTGCCTGATGCGATCATGGGCGCTGCATAATCATCCGCCTTAAATACCCTGAACACATCCATGTATGCCTTAACGAGTTTTTCATTGTCATACATGGCCTCTCTGTAGGTCATCCCTGCCATGTATATCGGTGTGGTTCCGGTGGGAAGCATTACAGGCACCCTGTCAGGTTCTTCAAGTTTTATGGCCCTGATAAATCTTGTGACTATATCTTTGTATTTCTGTTCGGCCTCCGGGCTGTTAAAATGTTTTCCTTCAGTTGATATCCATTTTTCAAACCGCTTTTCACGTTTTTCTTCAGGTGATAGACTGCTCCAGTTTTTTTCCATTTTTATGACCCCCGATTGATTTTTGGCGGATTATATGTTCTTTTATATTTCATGTCAAAGGGAACCATTTAAATTAAATGTGGGAAATTTTATGATATGTAATGTTGAATTTCCAATAAAAGATATCAGTTTTTTGTCACGGTTCTAAACATACCTTAATTCATCTGCTTACAGAATGATTTTGTTTTCCCTGGGCCTTGAGTCTTGTGCCCTGTGCCAGCATAAATTTTCCTTCATATTGTGCATGAGTAAACCCTTTTTGGATAGAAACTTTAATTAAATTTGAAAAGCTTGTCTCTTCTTGTGCGTAAAGCTTTACATGGATATAA
Source organism: uncultured Desulfatiglans sp. (assembly GCA_964460435.1). GTDB lineage: Bacteria > Desulfobacterota > DSM-4660 > Desulfatiglandales > HGW-15 > JAAZBV01. The sequence goes on along the minus strand of CAYWRH010000063.1, from coordinate 2,004 downwards.
TTTCCGATATGTGGCATCCATTTACACAAAAAAATGGTAAATGTTTACATAGTCATACAATACTGATTATCCGGAATTTATATCTGTCTGAAATCACAACTTTTTATTTTAGCTATTTTCATACTGTCTGTGGCACAATCATTGCCTGCATTACAGGGTTAATTTGAGACCGGATACTATTTTCGATTAGGCAGGAAATACTATTTTGACAGAATTAACCAGAAGAAAAACACTTTCAGTAAGGCATATACAATGCCTGATGTTCCTTTGTATTCTACAATATATGTTTACTCTTCAGGTAAATGTATTTGATTTCTTTTCATTCAGTAAAATGCAGGAAACGATTGCTGTTTCACAAAATCTAAAAGCAAAACCTTTAGAACCTTCTATTGATGAATTCTTTATTAACCAGATAGAGCAGTCTGAGTCCCTATACAACCCGATTATATACAAGGCCGCCAATGAACATGATGTGGAGCTGGCAATGGTCAGGGCAATAATAATGGCAGAGTCCCGTTACAACAACAGCTCTGTTTCACACAGGGGCGCAAAGGGGTTAATGCAGCTTATGCCACGGACAGCAAAATCATTAGGTGTAAAAGATATCCTTGATCCTGAACAAAACATACATGCAGGGGTAAGGTACTATAAATCCCTTCTTGACCGTTTTGATGGTGATGTTAAGCTGGCCCTGGCAGCATACAATGCAGGCGTCACAAATGTAAGAAGACATAAAGGTATACCTCCATTTAAGGAGACTCATCAGTATATAATGAAGGTTCTTGCATACCAGCATTTCTACAAGCACGGCTTTTTAACAGATGCAGAGATCATCAAATCCAACCTGGAAGTTACAAAATCCTTATAGTTATAAAAATTGATATTTTAAGTAAGATACCCCCATTAAAAAACAGCCCATAAGGATCACCTTGGCAGCTCCACTGTTATGACAGATGCCTCCGGGGCAGAGCTTGAATATTCTGATTATGCGCCCTTTGGCAGCCAGAGGGCCCACACTGGAACAAACACATCAGACTATAAGTATACAGACCAGGAACTTGATGCGGAGAATGGCCTTTACAACTACAATGCCAGGCTTTATGATCCCTTCATTGGCAGGTTTATATCACCGGATACGATAGTGCCAAATCCATATAACCCGCAGTCGCTTAACAGGTATTCATACTGTCTGAATAACCCATTGATATATACTGACCCCAGTGGGCATGCGGAAGAAGATGATGAGTGGGCGGCCTATATGGCAATGGCACAGCAAGCATATAGTTTGTATCAAGTGTGGCCCCAAATGGGTGGGATAATGCTTCATGATTTTTTAATGGGGTTTGATTCATTCCAAACAGGTTTTGAAGTGCGTGCTGTTGATCCTGATACTATGATATTAACATCGTTATTGGCTGGAGTTCGATCATCTGGTGGAGGGGGTGGAAATCAGGCTGCACAGGACCCTCGTTTTGGAATAGATCAATGGGATCCAGAACCAGTTAGTAATCTATCGGAGATTGACAAAGTAGCACTTAATACATTATCTCGACTTAATAAATTCTCTGCTTATTTTGGCATAGAGGTAGGGGGCTTAATATACGAGTCTGGAGGTAGTTATTATGCAACTCCGTGGGTAACAAACTGGAAAAATGATTCGGTGTCACCTTTTAAGGCAAAAGTATATGTACCTAATGGAGCAAATGTTGTAGCTATCTATCACACCCATCCAGGTTATAGCACCATGTTTAGCCCTGAGGATATTAATTTAGCAAATGATATGGTAGCAAAATATCCACATTTACAAGGTATATATGCAGGGCTTGTTGATAGAGGTGAGGTTATATACTATGCATCCGGCTTTATGGATATAAGATATGCACCACTTGAAAATGTAACTCTTGCGATTAGATTTTCAACGTCTTTAATAGGGAATATACCAAAATAAATATATTTAAATAACGATTTGATTTAAAGGAGCATATTATGTACAATAAATCAAAT
>CAYWRH010000062.1:0-21673 GCA_964460435.1 uncultured Desulfatiglans sp. | reverse complement strand
ATGTCATTATTAGTAAGCTCCCGACCTCGATACCTGAAAATTATAGATTCCATGTAGCCCCCTGCTTCTTATGGGTACTACATACAATTAATCTTAAACCGACGCCACTACTTTTTATTAAATATTATTCTTTTTTTTCAAAAATCTAAAATGTTACGTTTTTTATTGCTTGATATTTTTGTTTTTTAGTAATATATGATGCACCGATTAACACGGAGGAATGGCCGAGTGGTTTAAGGCGGCGGTCTTGAAAACCGTTGAACGAAAGTTCCGTGGGTTCGAATCCTACTTCCTCCGCCAGCCTTTTAATAAACATCATACCTGTTCCCATTCATAATGTTTGCCGCTTAAAATGATAGCAAAATAGGGGTTTTTTATGTTATTATGCCCCATCTTAAGTGTATTATTTCATCAGGCTTTAAAATCTTTGGCTATCTTACTTAATTTGGATGAGGTTTCTTATATGAGAGCGTTTACTTTAAGAAATGAATTTTATGCTGTCTGCTTGTTACTCTCCCTTATTCCTCTTCTAATAATGCAGTCATGCGCCACAAACCCTGTAACAAATAAAATGGAGCTGATGCTTGTGTCAGAAAACCAGGAATTTGGTATCGGGCAGGGCGTGGACAAACAGGTTCGGGAAGAGATGGGGATTTATCTTGAAAAACCTGAACTTACCAATCTGGTAAAACAGGTGGTTGAGACAATGGGCAAAAAGAGTCACAGGCCAGACCTTATTTTCAGGGCCGAGATTGTCGACACCCCTGATTTTAATGCCTTTGCTGTTCCAGGGGGCTTTGTTTATGTCCATCGCGGGCTTCTTGAACGGATTAATTCCACAGATGAGCTTGCCTCTATTATGGGTCATGAGATCGCCCATGTCTCTGCACGACACTCAGCATCACAGCTTTCCAAGCAGCAGCTTCTTAATATAGGCGTTCTTGGCGCAACCATTGCCACAGGGGGTGGCATCCAGCAGTTCGGTGATCTGGTGAATATTGGTTCTGTTCTTGCTTTCAGCAAGTTTTCACGGGATGATGAAAGAGAGGCTGATAAACTTGGCATTCAGTATATGGTTAATGCAGGCTACAACCCCAAAGGGGCCATAGAGGCCATGAAGACCATTCAGCGTATAAGCGACAGGGAGCCAGGCTCGCTTGAAACATGGTTCATGACTCACCCACAGACAAGTGAAAGGATACAGTTGCTCACAAATGAGCTTAATGCCCTTTCCGTAAATAATCCCGAGATAGTTAACAGAAAGATCAAAAGGAACGAATATTTAGGTCTCCTAGATGGCATGGCAGTGGGCGAATATAATGGAAAGGAGCTTATCAGGGGTGACAGGTATTATAACAAGGAATACCTTATAAGTATCCCCATACCATCAGGATGGCAGGGGTATATCAACACAAAGGGATATATTGCAGTTTTCCAGGATACTAATAACAAAACATATACCCTTTTTAATATAGAGGAGTTAAGAAAGGTAATCCCGACAGCGGAATATATGAGTGCCATTGTTAAAATACTCGAGAGTAAAGGACTTAAAAAAGAGTCAACAGGATCAATGCAGATGAGCCACGGGGCCATGACAGCAAGATTTACGGGTATTTCCAATAATAAACAGATAATTGTAAACCTGGCCGCCTTTGTAAAGGGGGACAGGGGGTACAATTTTCTTGAGGTTTCGGAAAAGGAGGCCGCAGTAACACAGCCTGCGGGCATGTTAAACAGTGTTGTTAACGGCATTACCTTTTTGACACAGCAGGAGGCGCTTAAGCTTGAACCGGCCAGGATGAAGGTACACGAGGTAAAGGCAGGAGAAACATGGGAGGTTATTATAAACAGGTATTACGGCAATAAAGAAGACAAGGCCAAACTTGCTGAATATAATGGGCTAACAGCTACAGAAAATCCTGAACCGGGCATACTGCTCAAGATACCTCCGACATTGAGGTTTAAATAAGATTCATCCAAAGACTTAAGTTTCTGGATGAATGTGGTCAGCCTTTAGTATTCACCTTTCAGCAAAAGGCACTTAAAACAAGGGGTTGGCTGACGGCTGATAGCTGAATGCTGAAAGCTCCATCCAGATTTTTATTCTTTTTGGATGGACACTATTTAGCTGAGAGCTGTATCCTTATTTATCTTATCAACTCTGCATCCCTGGCCTGAATCCAGCAGGTGCGGGCATCCATTAGCTCAATCTGGTACCACTCTCCCCTTGCCTCAATGAGGATAAACTCGGTCCCGGCATGGAGAGGCTCCTTAAAGCTTGGCTCATAGGTCTCACTGTTTCCTTTGCGGGCAGTTGTCTCAGCGCTCAGAATGACACCCGGCCTTTGCTTTTTAAGAAGATACTCATCAGCGGCAAGCGAACCGCAAAACAGGATAGAAATAAATGCTGATGAGGCAATGAGCCAAAAGAGAAAAGGTTTTCTAAAAAATATCCTTACACATGCAGATACCCAGAATATGGAAAAGCATGCGGTAAAAATAAATATACGGGTTTTTACAGATAGGTCATAATGCCAGAAGAAGAGGGTCTTCATGACCTTTGTCTGCTGTTTTTCCTCTATCCTGTCTATCCTCTTTTCTCTTGCATAGGCAAGATTCTGTTTGAGATTAATGTCATCGGGCATATACTGCTGCGCCTTTCGGTAATTCAGTATGGCCCGCCCTATATCGTTCATCCTGAAATATATGTTCCCCAGATTGTAATATATCTTCCCGTTTTCTATGCCTCCCTCCTTTATGATGCGTTCATAGCGCATAGCGGCCTTTCTATAAAGGGGCATTGCATCTTCAGATGATGCGCTGGAGGCCTTATCTGCCTGCCTGAAAAGATCGCGTGCCTCTTTGTAGAGGTCAGAAATGGCGGCGCTCTCAGGTTCATCAGCCCTTGATGTGGAGGTAACAGCCCATAAAGAGAGGCAGATCATAGAGACCAGCAGTGTAGATATAAATCTGCATTTAAAGAACAATGTTATCTGTTTTTTGAAACCATTATCCGCCATCTTATTTAAGCCTCTTTTCAAGTTCCATTGCCGCGTCAAGCGCCTTTTTAGTAAGAGAAGAATTATCACTGAATTTTATATCGCCGGCATATGCGCCTGCCTCACAGGAATCAAAAACATCCTTTACTGTCTCAATGATCTTCTTTTCCATGTTAATGGATTCAAGGCGTTGTTTTGCATCAGTAAATGTGACAGCGCCGCTTGACGGAAGCCTTAATTTTATACCGAGATATTCCCTGAATGAATCAAGCACCATGCCGCATGCCTTTTGAGGCGTTGCCTTTTCGGCCTCATGCAGCCTTTTTTTAAGGAGGTTAAATGCCTTTCTGGATAATGACTTTAAAGGGTCATTATTCCTCTTTCTTGATATAAAGGATGCCGTAAAAATAACAAGATAAAGAAGCGGCAGGGCAAAAGTCAGATATGGCCACGGCCCGTTCAAGAAAGAGGCAATGGGTGAAAGGTATTCTCTTTTAATAACCGACATATCTTCGTAGTTGAATGCAATCCCCTTGCCGGATGTCTCTATGTCTGTCCCAGTGACAGGGGTTTCTGAAGTGCCCTCGGCATCCATAAGTGTTACAACCTTTGTCTCGTTTACTGTAAGGGGTATGGGTGCGGAACTGGCAACCCGGTATTCGCCCTTTTCAGTATCAAAATAGGGTAGTTCATAGGATGGTATCTCTTTTACCCCAGAATTAAGAGGCCTTATGGTCTGGGTAAATATCTTTTCCTTTCCCTTTATCTCTGCGCTGGCCCTTTCATCAGGTATCCTGAAATCCTTGATGAATGCCTGGTTCTCTTTAAGGGGTGGCAAATCAATGTGTTCAAGATAGGGCGGCCCGCTTATTTTTATGGAAAATGTTACAGGATCACCGATATTAACATTCAGGGGCGAGGCAGTGGTTTCTATATTGTATTTACCGATATGGCCCCTAAAACTGGCCGGTCTGCCCTCTTCTGGCAGATCAAGCACCCTGAGTGAAAGTGTGTTTGAGGGCACAACCACAGTGCTGTATACCCCCCTGCGTGAGGAGGGGAAAAAGTCATCATCAAAGAAATTTGAAAACGGATCATTTGATCTTCTTGAATAGCCGGTCAGGGCAGAACATGTTACTGTTGCCTGATCAATATCTATTGTGCCGGCAGTGACCGGTATCAGCACCTTTTTAAAGGATATGGTTGTATACCTTTTTCCATCAAGTTCACCAACACCCTCTTCGCCTATGGCCTCACCGTCACCAAGCTGGATGCGGTATAACTTTTTGCCTGATTGTGTGTTGACCTCTGGGTCTGCAAAGGCAAGGCGTTTATCACCCATTAACGGAAGGCTGAAGTTGAAGTCATTCACATTTTTGCCTATATACCATGTTACAGTGAGTATAACAGGCTCGCCTTTATAGCATTTTTCTTTTGAAAGTGTGAGCCTGAGCTTGAAGTCTTCTGTTTCAGCAGGTTTTCTTGCTACAATAACAAGAGGTTCTGTACGGGCAATCATGTTCCCGGCCTTTACCTCTAGTGATGGTATTGCGAGCGTGCCTGTTTTTAGAGGGGTAAGCCTGTAACTGAAGACATATCCCTTTTTATCTTCACGGGTCATCCTGCCGTTTATTATTGATATGGATGAACTGCTGTTCTGTGAACCGCCGGCAAACTGGACCCTGAAACCATCAAGGTGTGACAGGTCAGGCTCTTCAGGATCTTCGCTCCCTGAAACATGAATCTGGAATATAAATGTCTCACCTGCATACACCTCTGTGCGTTCGAGGGCTGTCTCTACACTTAACTCCGCTGCATATGCCTTTGCGCATATGACCAGCATTACAAATAGATATATTAAAAGCCTTTTATACATTACCAGTCCTTGTCCACATCGCTGTAATTACCAGATGCCCTGAGCTTGCGCTCCTTCCTGTTTTCAGCCTCATCATCCAGTATATCCTGCGGGTCTATACCCTGCTTTTGCATGGATGCCTGCTCCTCTTCGTCCTGTTGGCCCTCTTTGCCTTCATCATTCTTTTGTTCAGGCAGCTCCTTGCCATTTTCCCTTTTATCCTGATCCTGTTGCCCCTCTTGCCCCTTATTGCCCTGCTCACCCTCTTTTTGCTGCTGATTGTTTCCCTGATTTTTCTGATCCTGTTCTGGCGGGGTCAGGGCATCCTTTAACTCCTTTATTGCATTCTCCTGATTCCTTTCTGCATCTGAGGGGTTCAGGTTTCTCAGGTTACCCTCTGCTGCAAGCTGATCTTTAACAGCATTATCAAGATGGGTCAATGCCGGATTTGCTTCATTCCGGTTCTGATTAGGCGCTTGACCCCTGATTTTTTCAGCCAGTTTCTCTGTATCTTCAGAAATGGCCTTCTGTTCGTCAGCCAGCATATCCAGCGCCTTTTTATTTGCAGAAGGGGCCATATTCTTTTTTGATTGGGCCCTGTTCTTTTCAAGCGCCTCTTCCTCTCTTTTTATGAGCTTCTGAAGCTCCTCTGCATTCTCTTTTGCCTGTTGCTCCTGATTTCTGGCCTGCTCTTCCTGTTTTTTTATCTCATCAAGGATGTTTTTCATCATGAGCCTGACAATCTCAATATTTTTAGCTGCCTCTTCAAGCGAAGGATCAAGTTTGAGTGCATCCTGATAATGCATAACACTTTTCTGACACAGCTCCATTGCCTTTTTGAGGTCGCTATCCATCTGGCGCTCTGCCTCGCTGAATGTGCAGTTGCCCAGGTTAAATCTGCATTTTGCCTCCAGTAAGGGCTCTTTACTTTTCAGGGCAGCCTTTTCAAAGGCCTCTATGGCTGCCTGAAAATCCCCCTTTTTATAGAGGGCAGCGCCCTTGTTGAAATATATATAGGGTGATTCAGGGTCATTGACCGCCGCTTCATCGTAACTCTTTATTGCATCATCATAATTACCAGAGAGCCATGCCCTGTTGCCTCTTTCAACAAGCGTTGCAGTTGATTCTGCAAGGGCAATATCACAAATCAACAAGAAAGTGATTATGAACACGGAAATTATTTTATCCATTTTTTTAGCCATAACCGCACAAGAGTGAATCGGGATGCTATCAGAAACAATAAAATTGCGCCTCTCCATCCTCCGTGGAAGTATTACTTCCGGGTGTGGAAGCGGGGATAACGCACCATGTCTAACAGGGAAAATGCTTCTATACATAGCGGCCTCCCTTTTTTCTCTCAGATAAGACAGACTCTATAGATAAAAGGAAAAAAGCAACACTCAGGAATATCTGGAATTTTTCTTCATAGCGGTTGATGGTCTCTGATTTGAGCTCCTTTTTCTCTGCCCCTGCAATAAGCTGCCTGTAAACTGTGCCAAGATCAATGGTGCCTGTTGCAACATTGAAATATTTCCCGCCAGGTGTCATATTTACCATCTTTCTTAATGTATCCGCATCAAGCTTTGACCAGACCTCCTGACCATTATATTTCAGAAAAATCCTTTCACCCCTTTCGTTTGTTACCGGAATCCTTTTTCCTTCATTCTCATCCCCGATGCCTATGGCGATTAGCCTTATCCCCTTTTCGCCTGCCTTTTTAGCAGCCTCAACCGGAAAGCTGTCATGATCCTCGCCGTCAGTGATAAGGATTATATCCTTGTATTCCTTTGCCTGGTCATCAAAGACATCGTTTAAAAGGAGCCTTATGGCATCTCCTATCATGGTGCCGCCTCTTGCTATGCTCTCTGTATCAATAGATTTGAGCATTGTCCTGAAAAATCCATAATCCTGGGTTAAAGGGCATTTTATGGCCGCGGTTCCTGCAAAGGCAACAAGCGCTATTCTGTCACCCATGAGCCCGTCTATGCAGTCATTGATGGCGAGTTTTGCCCGCTCCAGGCGGTTTGGCACAAGGTCTTCTGCAAGCATGCTTTTTGATACATCAAGCAAAAATACAATATCTCTTCCCCTGCGTTCTATCTTTTCAGGCACAGGGTTCCATGCGGGCCTTGTAAGTGCAAGGATGACAAATGCAATGGCAATGATAACAAGCAATGCTTTGAAATATTTCTTTGATCTGTCTGATGAAATATTTATTTTTTTAATAAGCCCAGCCTCAATAAAAAGTTCCAGCGCCTTTTTCTTTTTTGACCAGCCATAAATGTACAATAGAAACAGCAGAGGGAGCAGCCACATGAGGTGAAGCATATTTATGTTGTGCAGAATAATCCCGTTCATGGTATCCTCCTGAAGAGGGTGTTCCTGAGCACAATCTCACATAATATCAGAAGGAAACCTGCAATGGCAGGCCATATGAATGACTCCTGATAATCCACGTAGCGGACAGATTCTATCTCGCTTTTTTCCATGGCATCTATCTCTTTATAAATATCGGTAAGGGCATCTGCATCATGTGCCTCGCGGAACAGCCCCCCTGTCTTTTCAGCAGCAACCCTGAGCGCTGTTGTATCAACCCTTTGAATTGACGGCACCTTGTATGTGCCAAAGGGTGTCTGTATGGATGTGACAGCCTCGCCTCCCCCAATGGCTATGGCATATATCTTGATGCCCCACTCTTTTGCAAGTTGAGCGGCCTCTATCGGGGAGCGTTTGCCAAAGTTGTTTTCACCGTCTGAGAGAAGGACTATCACCTTGCTTTTGATTTCATATTTGCCTGATCCTTCCTTCTCCTGCTTGAGGGTATCCTCTGCCTTTTTAAGACGCGCAGCCGCAAGGGCTATTGCATCACCTATGGCAGTGCCATCTTCTTCACGTGTTTGCACAATGTTTACGCTCTTCAGGAATGCAGGCAGTGCGCCATGAGCAAGTGTAAGAGGACATACCGTATCAGGGTATCTTGCAAAGACAATCATGCCTATGAGGTCATTGGGCCTTCCCTTTAGGCCGCTCTCGCCCCCCAGCACAAATTCCTTAAACACACGCTTTACCGTCTCAAGGCGGTTCAACTTTTCACCTCTGTATTCAAGTTCTGCGTTCATGCTGCCTGAGCGGTCAACCACCATCATAATTGCTATGCCTTTACTTATCTCTCTTATCTTCTCCCTGCCTGTCTGTGGCCTTGCAAGGGCTATGATTATGAGTGTCAGCGCCAGCATGCGCATAATATCAGGCAATCTTATCAGCCTTACCTTTATTGATCTTGATGACTTTGCCGCATTTCCGACAGATGAAAACCGTATTGAGCCTCCCCTGTTTCTGAAAAACTGCATATAGATGATCAGAGGGAGTAAAAGCAATAATAAAAATGCGTATGGTGATTCAAAGTGCATGGTCTCTAATCCTGTTCTTCTGTGCCCTGTATAAAGGCCTTGCAGCTGTCAAAGCTCCCCTGTATATCCTTTGTCTCAGGCTCAAACCTTGCAAATTTGACAAGATCACAGTGCCTTAAAAAATTATTCAGTAGGGGTTTATATTCAGCCGGGAAATCCTGCGCCGATTCAAGTCCTTTTAAAAACTCCTCTGTAGTCTGTTCAGGCGCCCTCAGGCCGAACCTGTTTTCAATATACCTTCTCACAATAGCGCTGAGCCTCAGATAAAATTCCTTGATCTCCCCTTTTTCAATAAGGTTTTCATCAACAAGCGCCTTAAGCTCATTGTAGGCTATTTCATGGGCCCTAAGCCTTATCTCAATAGCATCCATTTTCATGAACCGCTTTCTGTACAGGTAGATGCAGATAACAAGGAGGATAAGAATAGAGGCACCTGTGCCCCCCAATATCCATACCATGCATGACCTGGGGTAGGCCAGAGGAGGAATTATATCATTGAGCCTGAGATCCTTTAGATCCTCCGGCAAAAGGGATGTAACCTTTATTGTGACCTCAGGTGTTTCTATATAGTGTTTTTCCTTATCCCCCTTTTTAAAGAAGATGATCTTCATGGGTTTAATCACATAATCGCCTGACAGAAATGGCTCAAGTATGTAGGTGCGCCTTATGAGTTTTCTTTTATCCCCTTTGAGTTCAGGCTGTGTGGTGTGATAATCGACTATGCCGAACTGTTCAAGCTTGTCCCCGAAAGAGGGGAGCTCAGTCTCGTATTCCTCGTCAATGTCAATGATAATGGCAAGATTAACCTGTTCAGCTATGGTTATCTCTCTTTTATCTGCCTCAAGGGTTACCTTTGCCGGCCCCCTTTCAACAGTCTCATGGATCTTTTCAGCCTTTTTTTCTGGCGCCTCTTTCCCTGTATCATCCTTTTTGCAGGAAGAAAAAAGGGCAAGGCACAGGAACATTATCAGGATTAAAAAATAGCTCCTGTTTCCGGTTGAAAAATTGCTGTTTTTGTCTATAAAAAATTGCATCAGTAAACCTTGTTTTTAACCACAGAGGCACAGGGAACACTGAGAAAAGCTTAAAAGTTTTAATCTCCGTGCTCTCCATGTCCTCCGTGGTGAAAATTACTTATCCTTTTTCGTTAAATCCGGTTTTGCCTCACCGCCAGCTATGGCTGAGCTGTGGATCACTACATTGTATTTTTCCTTTAGCCTGCCAATAAGGGCTTTCTGTACATCCCTCTCCTTTTCAGACATAAGATCAATGGCAACCTTGTCTTTTACCTTGTCAAACTCAGCCACATGCTCCTTGCCATCCTTATCCTTTTCATTATATTTTGCTTTATTAGCCTCATAGTAGTTGCGGACATCGGTCTCCGTTATCTTTATCTCATTCCTATAGGCATTTTCCATGACCTTTGATGCCAGGAGGCTGCGCTCCATCTCCATAAGCGAATCCCTTATCTCGTTTGTTTCAGCCAGCTTATCCTCCCTAGCTTTCCTGTAGAGCATCTCCTCTATAACATACTGTTCAAGGAACATCCTTCTCCCACTGTCAGAGGAATACTGCTTGAGAAGGTTCTCCTTTTCCATGTTTATCCGGTCAGGTGAAAGATACCTTGAGAGGTTGCTCAAACGTGATGCTATAACCTTTTCTATCCTTTTATCCAGCTCCTCACGGGTGATTTTTAAAGCCCCTATCTCTGCAACTATTGTCTCCCCGGGTTTTTGGTGAGTATCATTTTTTTGGGTATCAGGTTTTGCTCCTACCCTGTCATTAAGCTCATAGCGGAGCGCAGCAAACCTGCCTGCCTTTTCAAGACACCTCTGAATCCGCTGGTTTATCTCATCATGTATATCAGAGGGGGAGGCAAACGCCTCAGACCTGTAATAGGCATCAAGTGCATTATCATAATCAGCGCTGGCCTCATAAATCCTGCCGATCCTGTACCATATCCTTGCGGCTTCTGCTGCATCGGGCCCTGCAGCATTAAGATATTCCTTCCATGCGCCTATGGCCTGGCTGTTTATCTCCTGATTTTCAAGTTTAAGGGCAAGCTCCTTTATTGATTTAACAGAAGGGGTAATTCCACCATTAATATTATTTTGCCATGATGGTCTTATGAAAAATAAAACTATATTAGATATTGACAGTATGACTATTATCGCCAGAGTGGCATATACCCATTTCAGGGATGCCATTTTGTTTTTATTACCTTTAGAGGGGATGCTGAAATCCAGAACCTCTGCCATTATCTGTTACCTCCTCTGCTCCCTGTTCCTGAAGAATTTTACAAGGTCAAATACATAGTCCTGACCTGTCCTGATATCTATATGATCAATATCTGTTGACCTGAAGAGTCTTTTAAGGGCTTCAAGCCTTGATATGCCCATCTGTTCATAATCCTTTCTGAATGAAGCGCTCCCCGTGTCTATAATTACCATCTCGCCTGTCTCAGCATCTTCAAGCTCTATGAGCCCTGCATCAGGCATTGTTATTTCCCTCGGGTCAGTAATGGAAACTGCAATCAGGTCATGCCTTTTACCCAAAATCCTTAACTGCTTTTCATAACCTTCGCCCTGAAAGTCTGAGACCAGAAATACAACGCTCTTTTTATGGAGCACCCTGCCAAGGTAATCCATACCTGCCACAAGATCGGTCTTCACCTGCCTTGGCCTGAAATTAAGCAGATCCCTTATGAGCCTAAGCACATGGGTAGTGCCCTTTTGCGGGGGGATAAACATCTCTATCTGATCGGTAAATACAATCAGCCCCACCTTGTCATTGTTTTTTATAGCGGAAAAGGCGAGCAGGGCGCATATCTCAGCGGCTGCCTCATTCTTTATCTGCCTTGTGCTCCCGAATGCGCCTGATGCTGAAAGATCCACAAGGAACATGACTGTAAGCTCCCTTTCCTCCCTGAAGAGCTTCACATAGGGGTGGCCTGCACGGGCGGTCACATTCCAGTCAATGGTGCGGATATCATCACCTACCTGATATTCGCGCACCTCCTGGAACTCCATCCCCCTTCCCTTGAAAAGGCTCTCATATTCACCCGCAAGGGTGTCGTTAACAGCCTTGGATGTGAATATCTGGATATATCTGATCTTTTTTGCGAGTTCAGCAGGTATCATGGGACATCAACGGTCTGTAAAATATGGTTAATAATATCCTCGGGCCTCTTTTCCTCTGCCTCTGCCTCATAGGTAAGTATAACCCTGTGCCTTAGCACATTCATTGCAACATTTTTTACATCCTGGGGGATTACATAGCCCCTGCCTTCCATAAATGCATTTGCCTTTGATGCCATGGCAAGAAATATTGAGGCCCTTGGTGATGCGCCGTACCGGATATAATCCTTTATATCAAGCCTGTATGCATCAGGGTTTCTTGTTGCCTCAACTATATCAACAATATATTCCTCTATCTTTTCATCCATATAGATTTCATCGGTAAGCTCCCTGATCCTTTTTACATCGTCAGGATTAAGCACAGGATCAACATCAAGGCCGGGCGAGCTTTTTGCCATCCTTTTAAGGATAACATGCTCGTCTGACTTTGTCGGATATGAGACAACTATCTTGAACATGAACCTGTCCACCTGCGCCTCCGGAAGAGGGTAGGTGCCCTCCTGTTCGATAGGGTTCTGGGTGGCCATTACCATGAACGGGTCAGGAAGAGAATAGCTTGTATCTCCTATTGTAACCTGTCGCTCCTGCATGGCCTCCAGCAGTGCGCTCTGCACCTTTGCCGGCGCTCTGTTGATTTCATCAGCCAGTATAATATTCGCAAATATGGGGCCCTTTTTGGTGGTAAAATCCCCGGTCTTGGGGTTGTATATGAGAGTTCCTATCACATCAGCCGGAAGAAGATCAGGTGTAAACTGTAGCCTTTTGAATGATGCCCGGAGCATTTTTGAAAGGGTGGTAATGGAAAGGGTCTTTGCCAGACCCGGCACACCCTCTATCAGGACATGGTTATTGCACATGAGGGCAAGAATGAGTCCGTCTATAAGTGCATCCTGCCCGACTATTATCCTGTGCATTTCGGTTCTTATACGCTGAATCAGCGGGCTCTCCTTCTCTACCCGCTCTCCGATCCTTTTTACGTCAACAGTCATAATCTTTCCTCCGGTATTCATATAGTAAAATCATCGTTTATTTATTCTAGAGTAATTGCCGGAACCGGTCCGGTTAGCGCTATTTTATTAGCGGTTTTAGACAAAAAAAATTAGATATTGTTCCGGGAAATTTAAAAAATTGGCAAGAATTTAAGGTGCAAGACCATTTATGTCAAGTGGTTTCAGAATAGATTTATAGTGTGTATTCAGCATCGCGGAGCACCTCTTTTGCCATTTCGAGGTCCTCCCTTTTCACCATAAGGCGGATGCCGTGGACATAGGTCATGGAAGGGTATATGCTCCCGCAGTCATCACTTATGGTAACGGCCTCAATATTATTGGCCTCAAGAAGTCCCTGTGCAAGGTCAGCTTCATATTTATCCGCAAATGAAATGATGTTTTCCCAGTCAATATACTCCGGTATCTCAACAGGTTCAGGGGAGAGTTCAAAAACAAGGTCAATATCACAGTCTGTACATTTTAAAAAACCCTCTCTGTATTCTGCTTTACATTTCGGACAGAACATGATGCCCTCCTGTAAAAAAGGTTTTATATTTTGGGGCCTGCTGCCCCTGACTCTCAGGAGGTCAGGCAGAAAAATTATACTCCCTTTTGTGTAAAAGAAAAAAGGATTTTTTTTAGGCAAAGGGTTTTCTATTTACACCCTCTCATCTAAAGTGGTAAAAAAGCATTATGAAAATTAATCTTAATGACAAGGTAGCTGTAATCACGGGCGCAGCAAAGGGAATAGGTTTTGCCACTGCGGAACTGTTTCTCAAGCATGGCGCAAAGGTGGCATTTTGCGACCTGAACAGGGGCGAGATTTCAAAGGCCAGAAAGAGGCTTGAAAAATATGGTGTAGTCTTTGCTGAACCTGCTGATGTAAGAAAGGAAACAGATATAAAAAGGTTTTCAAAGGAGATAATAAAGCGGTTCCACAGGGTGGATATACTTGTTAATAACGCTGGCATATTGGCCCGAAGGGCCTGTTTCAGGGATCACACCTTTTCGCAAATAAATAACACAGTGGATACAAACCTCAAGGGCACCCTGTTTATGACAAGGGCTGTTTTAGCCTCAATGCTCAAGAGCAGATCAGGAGTAATAATCAATCTCTCATCAGAGGCAGGGCTTAAAGGCTATAGTGAAATGGCAATATACTGCGCAACCAAATTCGGTATAAGGGGCTTTTCCGAGGCCCTTGATGAAGAGGTTTCTGATAAAGGGATCAAGGTATATGTGGTATGTCCCGGCGCAGTAAAAACCGGCCTTAATTCAGGATTTACCGGTGAAAAGGCTATAGGTATGGACCCTGAAAGGGTTGCAGAGCTCATTATAGAAATAGCAGGCACAATGCCTGATGAGAGGTGTTTCAGCATATAGTATTTTTAACCCTACTGTGCCTTCTTCCTGAAACCGGGTAATAGAATAAAGAAGACCATCATGAAAAGACAGAGTATTGCGCCTGCAATCATGAGGGAATAGGGCGTACCTATCCTTTCCGCAACAGCCCCGAATGGCACTGCGCTCAGGGGCATGATGCCAAAGGTCATGGTTGAAAGGCTAACCATCCTTCCCCTCATCTCATCCGATGATTTTACCTGCATCAGGGTATTATTAAGCGCCATAAAAATGGAGCTCATGAAACCAACTATAAATATCATAGGAAGGGCGGTATAGTATGAGCCGCATACTGAAAAGACCAGAAGTGCTACTCCCCACACAAACCCGTTAATGATCAGTATAACCCCCCTTTTTGTAAGTTTGTTTAAAAAAGCAAGGATAAGCGTGCCAAGAAGTGAGCCAAAACCCATTGTAGCCTCAAGCAAACCCATGCCAAGGGATTGGGCATCTAATGCCTCCCTTGCCCATGCCGGCAAGAGTGAGACATACGGAAATCCGATTATGGCAGGCACAAGCGAGAGAATCACCAGCCCCAGTATGACGGAGTTTCCCCTTGCATACCTGAAACCTTCTGCTATATCGTGAGTAAAGCTCTTTTTGCTTTTCCCTGTGGCGTTTGTGCCTGTTTTCAGAAGACAGATAAATAGGAGCGAGATCAGGTGTATTGCTGCAATAAGATAAAATACACCTGCGGTTCCGATAAAGATGATCAGAAACCCTGCCAGAGATGGGCCAACCAGCCTTGTTGAGTTGGTGGCAGAGGTATTGAGCGCAATAGCCGACATGAGGTTATCCTCAGGCACAATATCTGAAAATATCGATTGCCTGCTGGGCATGGCCACTGCAACCACAGAGCCGTTTAATATGCCGATCATGATAAGGTGCCAGAATTTAATAATGCCGGTATAATCGAGTGTGGCCAAGAGGAGCACTGTCAGGGTTACTGTTGACTGACTTATGATCATTAGTTTGCGTTTTGGAAACCGGTCAGCAAAAACCCCTCCGACAAGAGACATAAATGTCATCGGAAGGGCAAATGACATGGTCACAAATGAAAGTGCAAGGGGTGAATCATTGGTGAGCCTGAGTATCAGCCACCCCCTGGTGAGTTGCTGCATGCCTATGGCCAGAAAAGATGCAAAATTCGCCAGCATAAGCCATCTGCAGTCAATGTGTCTGAGGGGAGTCAATGCCTTGAATACATTTATGCTGGTTAAAGGGCCAGGTTCACGCTTAATGTCAGCACAGTCTGGTTTTGATGAATCAGGATTCAATATGGTTCCCCTTTGCCATCAGATTGCCTATACCGGAAATAATGACGGGATAGTCTTATACAAATAGTGAAAAGGGATCATATTATAAATATGATCCCCTGTTCAATATTTTTTTCTATTCGTGTCTGAGTGCAATAATGGGGTCAACCTCGGCTGCCCGCGCGGCAGGGTAAATCCCGAATATGATGCCTATACCTATGCTTATAAAGAATGGCAGTATGATGCTGAAGGCTGTGATAACAGTCTGCATATTGGTAAAGAGTTCAATCAGAAGCGGTATAATTATTCCAAGGCACAAACCTACAATACCACCGATGGTGGAAAGCACTACCGTTTCAATAAGAAACTGTGTGATGATCTGTTTCTTTTTGGCGCCAATGGCGCGTCTTATGCCTATTTCACGGGTCCTTTCTGTTACAGAGGCCAGCATGATATTCATGATGCCAATGCCTCCCACCAGCAGGCTTATGCCTGCAATGGAGCCAAGCACTATATTTGTTGTCCTCTTTGTAGCCTCTGCCTGACGCAGAAGGGCAAGAGGAACGCTCATTTCATAATCAACCTTTGGATGAAACTTTTTCAGCATTGCCTCTATCCCGTTTGCGGTTGATTCCACATTTGAGAGATCATCCACCTGCACAATAACCTTGTTAAGCTCAACCCTGTTCATCTCTTCTGAACCGGTGGATCGTTTCATGCTTATATCGCCATAATAGGATCTGGCCACGTTAAGTGGTATATATGCATCCACATTAAGGTCAGGGAGCTGTATATCGTTTCCTGAGCCGGATTCAGATTCATTCTTGACAATACCCACGATCTGAAAATTGTTTTCACCTATGGAGAGGTTCTGACCAATAGTGCCTCTTGTGGCTAAAAGACGCCTTGCCCCGTATTCAGTAAGCACGGTTACTGCTGATTCCTTTACAAGGTCTGACTGTGTCAGCACCCTCCCTGCCTCAAGAGGTCTTTTTACCAGCTCAAACCATGCAGGGGTTGTGCCCACTACCCTGAGTTCAAGGGTCCTGTCGCCAAGCCTCCCCTGTTTGCGCACCTCTTTTGCAGGCACTGCCGTGCGTATGGATGGAAATGTCCCTTCTATCCTCTCGAAATCCTTGTATGTAATTCCGTAAACGCTCATTCGTGTTCGGGTAGTGGTGGTTGCCTCATCTTCTCTGGATTTAACAGAGGTTATGGTAATATTATTGCTGCCTACCTTCCTGATCTGGTCAAGCGCCTCTTTGCTTGCGCCCTCGCCAACAGAAAGCATGGCCACAACACTGCATACGCCAAAGATTACCCCTAAGGCTGTAAGAAAGGAGCGCAGCTTGTGAAGAAGCAGGTTTTCTATGCCAAGCTGAACATCACGCAAAAATTTTGTATCTTTTATTAATATCTTCATACTACTCCATTCTCTCAATAACGCCGTCTTTCATAATGAGGATATTTTTTGCATTTTCAGCAATATCCGGCTCATGCGTTACCATTATTATGGTTTTTCCCTGTTCATTAAGTTCCTTTAACATTTCGATTATCTGAACGCCTGTTGCTGTATCAAGGTTACCGGTCGGTTCATCTGCAAGGAGAATCAGAGGGTCATTTGCAAGCGCCCTTGCTATTGCCACTCGCTGCATCTGGCCACCTGAAAGCTGTGTTGGCCTGTGATCAAGACGGTTACCAAGCCCAACACTTTTGGCCAGCTCCTTTGCCCTCTCTGCGCTCTCCTCTGGTTCCCATCCGAGATAATAGAGAGGGAGTTCGATGTTACGCTGGACTGTAAGCTGGGGAATCAGGTTGAAACTCTGGAATATGAACCCAAGATGCCTCAGCCTGAATTCACTTAATGCATCATCATCAAGCCCGCTCACATCCTCTCCCTCCAGAAAATAGTGCCCCTTGGTAAGGCGGTCAAGGCATCCAAGTATATTCATCATGGTGCTTTTGCCTGAGCCGCTGTGCCCCATTATGGCCCAGAAGCTGCCCTTTTTAAAGGAGACATTAACACCATTAAGCGCCCTGACCTCCTCAGAGCCCATAGGGTAGATCTTGTAGGCATTTTCAAGCCTTATAACATCATCGGCTGCCTGTGTATTAATCATCTTGCCCCTCCGGGGAAACCAAAGTTACCACCCTGGTTGCCTCCGGGCATCCCGCCCTGTTGCCCCATGTTGCCTCCTCTGCCTCTACCGAATGAAGAGGGATCAGGTGCCTCATCAATGGTGATAAAACCGTCGCCGTTTTTATCAATGTTTCCAAAGAATTCTTCCGGCCCCATAAATTCAGACTTTGATATCTTGCTGTCCCCATCCTTGTCGCCCTGTTTGATAAAATCCTCCTTGGTGCGCGGCATATTGCCCATGTTGCCACCGCCAGCACCCCTGCCAAATGAAGAGATGTCCGGAGCCTCGTCGAGGGTAATAAAGCCATCGCCATTTTTGTCCATGTTACCAAAGAACTGTTCAGGCCCCATAAATTCACTTTTAGCTATCTTGCCATCACCGTCCTTGTCGCTCTGTTTGATAAAATCCTCTTTGGTACGTGGCATATTACCCATGTTGCCATTGCCAAAGCCTGATGGCGCCTGGCCCATGTTACCCTGCTGAGGCATATTTGCCTGTGGCACACCCTGGGTGGAGCTGTTGACAGGCGGGTTCTCTATCCCTTCAACCATCTCAACCTCTTCAGGCTCGGTAGTCATGGCTGCCTGCACCAGCGGAGGTGTAAGGGAAACCACTTCGCCCTCCTTTAATCCCTTCAGAATATGGATATGGAGGTTGTTTGCCAGGCCTATCTCAACCTGCCTGGGTTTGGGGTTTGAACCGCTTCCCACAAATACTGTAGGTTTATTGTCAACCCTGATTACGGCCTGAACAGGCACATAAATGGCATCTTTATACTGTTCCACAATGATCTCTGCGGTGCAGCTCATACCCGATTTTACAAGATTAATATTCTTTGAGTTCTCGAGCTCGATCACAGCAGGGTACAATTTAAGGTCAGGATTCATAAATGATGACATCGCATCAGCCACAGGTGAAATGCTGGTAACCTTTCCCCTGAACTGCTCTCCAGGCAGTGCATCAATTGTGATTAATGCTGTAAGCCCCACTCTAACCTTGTCCAGGCTAGACTCATAGATGCCGATCTCAGCGATAAACCCGGCTGTAGTGGGCAGGTGAATAAGCTCCTGCCTCTCACGAACCGATGACCCTTCATCCAGCGGTTCTGTCATACCGCCAAACCTTGGCCCCCTTTCCGTGCTTGTGGCATAAAGGGCCTGTCCGTCAGCCGGGGAATAGATCTTTGTCTTTTCCAGCTGTCTTTTGGTCTTTTCAAGTTTGTCCCTTGCCTGTTTTAATTCCGCCTCCTTGGCCTTGAGGTTTGCCTCGGCCTGAACAACATCTGCCTTTGCCTTTCTGGTAACCCTTTCAAGAGCCATTTTCGCCTGACTCATATCGCTTTCAAGCTGTTTTATCTGACGTGTATAGGTGAAATTACTTAACAGGTCCAGTTCGCTTTTTGCCAGATCAAGATTGAGTTTCTTCTGTTTTTCAGCAAGCTCATCAGCATCAAGCTCCATCTTGGAAAGATATTTCTCTGAGTTCAGCCTTTTTGACCAGTTATACTTGTCCTGTGCCCGCTTATATTCCTCTTCAGCCAGTGTAATCTTTGATTCTGCCTGCATCTTGAGGTTGGGGTATTCACCGTTTTTATATTTTTCAAGGTCCTGTTTTGCAAATTCATATGCAAGCCTTGCAGCGTCTATATCGCTCTTTGCCTGGTTTTCCACAACAGCCAGGTTTTCACGGGCGCTCACAAAGCCTGCATCCGCATTCTGGACAGCAGTCTCTTCTGTCATCTTCTGCGTTGTCAGGTTGCTTGAATCAAGCTCAACAAGAAGGTCGCCCTTTTTAACAGTGGTGCCCTCATCAACTATGTAGATAATGGAGGTGTTGCCCTCAACCTCGTTTTTAACAATGATCTTTTCTTTTGCCTGTATGGTGCCGGTCTCTGTTACGCTTATCCTTAAGGGGCCCCTTTTGACCTTTGCGGTTGATGCGACCTTGCTGGACTTACCATCACCAAATAAAGCGTTCAGGATAAGTATTAAAATAATAAGGATCACCGCCCCTGCAATGGCTGCATGCAGCGGTTTTTCTTTTATTTTTTTAAAATTTAAATTTTTGATGTTGTAATTTTTAATCAGCATTATTTTTACCCTCCTGGGAAAATTCCTTTAAAAGGCCGTTTGTGTCTATCTCAAGCAATTCAGTATTTCGTTGAAATTCGAGTTCAGCAATCCTGTAGTCGATAACAGCGGAGGTGAGTGAGTTACGCGCAGTAAGAAGCGCATCCTGGGCCTCCAATACATCGCGTATCTGGGCCCTGCCTGCCTCAAAGAAGAGAGCGGTGCTTTTTACCCGCTTTTCAGCAACCGAGACTGCCCTGTTCTGTATCTTTAAACCCTCTCTTGCCTCTGCCATGGATCTTAAGCTCTGGCGCACAGATAATTTTATATCATCCTCAAGTCTCTGGAAATTGCGTACAGCCGATTCAAGCGATATATAACTTTCACGGTATGCCTTGCGTTCTGCTGTCCTTTCAATTGGGAGATCAATACTCAGAAGGGCGCTGTAAAAACCCATATCCGGCCTCAGTTTGCCATCCTCCATGGTTGCCATGCCCAGAGATCTTGACTGTCCTGCACGCGCCTGGCCAAGAAATGTGAGCTCTGTGCCAAGTGCGTCTGCCCGTATAACAACGCTTCTCTGTGCATCAAAGACCTTGCCCTCCTGTACCTTTAGATCAAGGCGGTTTTTCAGGCCAAGCTCTATAGCCTCCCTTTCTTCAAGCTCCATCGGACCGACATCACTCCTGCCAGGTTCGGTAAGGGTAATGGGGGTATCGGCAGGAGGTATTGTTTTGCCTGTTTCAGAGACATCCTCGCCGCCGCTGTTGGGAACTATGGTATCAATATATGAGATGAGACTTTTAAGGTCTGATCTGTCCAGATCAATAAATGCATCGGGAGGGAGACCCAGAAGCTGCTTGAATGAGTCCATACGATTATTATACTGCGACATGGCAGATATCCAGCGGTTGCGCGCAAGCAGTTCATTCTGCACTGCCTGGTCAACCTCTATCTCAGTGAGCCTTCCTGCATCAGCTAGCCTCCTTGTTCTTCTGGCAGAGCTGATAAGTATCTTGTAGTTTTCAGCGGAGTTTTCCATCTGGTCAATCTGCCTGAGGACATTAAAATAGTTTGTCGCAATGTTAACAGCAAAGGTCTTTTTGTACCTTTCAAACTCCCAGACCGCATACATTACATTACGCTCTGCCTGTGTAAGGTTTTCTGAATAGATATATGACTTGGAACCCCTTAATAGAGGTATGGTTATTGATGCGTCACCGCTAAGTCCTTTTGATGAGTTTTTGCCCTGGGTAAGCAGGCTGACAAGGTCAAATGCAAGGTTTGCAGCCAGCTTGCTCCCGTCCTTCAAGGTCTGGTTCAGGCCAAGGTTCCCGCCACTCTCAATACCCTTTACTGTATCTGGTTTAGACTTGTCTATGCTCAGTGTTGAATCACCCTTGAGTTTTGCAATAAGGGAGTAATCATTCCTGTTAAGATCAAGGGTAAGGGCCGCCCTGAAAAGGTTTTCCTTCTGTGTCTGGTAATCAGAGCTGTTTTCGGCAGCAATCTGGAGCGCCTTTGTAAAATTGATAACAAGCGGCTTTTTGTCTGCCGGTATTGCTATCTTTTCTCCCGGTGTGGTTATTGCTGCAGGGTATCTCTTTTCAGGCCAGTGTGGTATCCTGGGAAGTGCGTCTGTCCCGAGTGACTCCTCGCCTGATGCGGCCAGTTCCTGTTCTGTTAAAAGCCTTCTTCTAAGGATATCGCTCGGTCTCTCAATACTGAAATCATCCGCCTTGCCAAGCAGCCTTGTCTGCTCCCTTTTTATAATTGATAGGGCAGTTTTATCAGCAGCTAAACGGTGGCCTTTTGCTGAACAGCCAGAAAACAGGGCAGGGAGAGCCAGAAAAAATAGAATTGCTGCAATAAGGAGATTCCTGCTGCATGATTTTGTAAGAGCCTTAAATTTATTGGGATTAATCATAATTAAATCATATCTTTCCATAACAGACCTTAATAATATAATTTTTGCAAGAAAACAGCATGTCTGATACATCAATAAGTTATACGAATCAAGTTTTTAAAAAATATGTTCAAAAAATGACTCAAAATGCATGATTGAAATATGCACCTGTCTTTTTTACATGCTATGTACTTAACAATTATTATGCCAAACAAATATTATGAGTAGTATTATGTTTAAATTATCTAATATGATTAATATTATCTGAAAAAAGGCATATTAATATTTACTCCTGTATATTAAATAGTCATGATATTAACATGTATGCATAATAAGTATCCACCTGGGTATACAATACATACCTGGTGCCTAAACAAAAACTGTCGTTTTTGGATTCAAGCGGTCAGCTATCACCATTCAGCCTCCTGTCTCGATATAGCCATTTCGACGGAGGATCATCAAAACGTTTTTTAACCGAAGAGTTGGCTTATAGCTGATTGTTTCCTGAAT
>CAYWRH010000061.1:0-21937 GCA_964460435.1 uncultured Desulfatiglans sp. | reverse complement strand
CCTCTGGAAGGGGGCAGGCCTTTTTTATTTTTATTATTTGCTGAATCAGCTTATGCTGCCTTTGAAATCAGATCTCTGACTCCATGGGCATGGGGCACATCGACTGCCTTTTTCGGATCAGGAGCGATAACTGTCTCGCGGGTAAGCCAGCCTGTACGGGCCGCTGTGATAAGTCCCCAGAGAGGTATCCAGCTCAAGGCAAATACCCAGTAAAAGGAGAAGGGAAGAGCCCACTGCCAGCCTAACATGCTGTGATATTGTTTCTGGTACACAATTGATGGCAGAATGGCGCTTGCCAGGCATCCGATAGATATGAGTATCAGAGTAGGAACCGGGTTCATGATAAGCTGTGCAAGCACTGCAAATTTACAGGCCTCTCCAAATGTCAGGCGGAATAGTTGCGTAACACTGAACAGACGTATCCAGTTGCTTCCTGAGTCATAGGGACGGAAACGTTTTGTTATGAATGAAAACATGACAAGATTTTCCCTTACATTGCTGCGTGCCCATCTGAGCAGCATCTTTCTTAATCCTGTATATGCAGCAGGTATCTTGGTATTTACTATTGCCTTCCTCTGATAGACAACACGATAACCCATGCGAAGGATCAGGTTTGTAAGCGCCCTGTCTTCACCAATGGTCGCACGTTTACCCATGAAGGTCTGGTTGATCCATGTGGAGAGGTTTGCCCTTACGACATCAGCGCGATATGC
This sequence comes from uncultured Desulfatiglans sp., assembly GCA_964460435.1. Classification (GTDB taxonomy): domain Bacteria; phylum Desulfobacterota; class DSM-4660; order Desulfatiglandales; family HGW-15; genus JAAZBV01. The sequence goes on along the minus strand of CAYWRH010000061.1, from coordinate 21,224 downwards.
TGAAAGCGCTCCAGGTGTGCAGAAAACGCCGCCGTATACACTCTGGCCAGAACGTATAAAGTCAAAGGCATAGGCGAATGATACCTCAAGCATCTTGGGAATCGGGCTTTCTGCGGTATTGAGCACGCGGACATTACCTGCAACCCCCCCAACACGCGGGTCCAGTACAAATGGGCTTACCATGTGACGAAGGGTATCGGGCAAGATCTCAGAGTCAGAATCTATGGTAACAAATACTGATCCCTTTCCGTTAATAAAGCCTTCTCTAAGCGCAAGCCTCTTACCGCTGTTAAAGGGCTGCCTTATAAGCTTTACCCTGTGCGGGAATTCCTTTTTTGCCCTCTGCATCCATTCCCATGTGTCATCCTTTGATCCGTCATCTACGCAGATAATCTGCATCTTTTCAGGGGGATATTCACTTGCTACAACAGACCTTACAGTGTGCAAGACCTGAGCCCCCTCATTATAGGCAGGGATAATAACTGTTACTGACGGCAGTTTTTTGTCGCATACAGGTTTATAAGGCCTGTAATGCCATGCAAACCATATCCTTATTCCTATCAGAAAGATTGACCAGAGTGATACACCAATGGCAAGAATACTTTTTGTGGGCAACAATTTCCCCATGATCTGTTCATTGTAATTTTTTACCAGATCATCTGTATAATTGAAGTGATACCACATAAGCATTAGAGATATTATTAATGTTATAGAAAGTACCCAAGGGTAAAATATATCGGAGTTAAATTTCGGTAAACTATTATTTTTCTTCATTTTATTACTCAATTAAAACATTGTTATAAGTTGTTAAATCGTCAAAAAAAAAATTCAGTAATATGATAATATTCCATCCAAAATGTCAATAAAAAAATTCCATTGATTTTATTTGTTTCCGCCCGGGGCAGGCTGAACAAGATCAATGGAAATTTTATGTTAAAGACACCGTTATTTAAAAAAACTTCACCAGAAACATAAATTAATGTTATTTGAATAATTCAGGTGTAAATTCAAATAGATAGTCACGCCATTTTGCCCATGTATGGCCGCCGTCGGTCTCTTTATATGCAGGTTTAAACCCGTGTTTCTTCAGCATCTCCACTGATGCCCTGGTGGTTTCTATCAAAAAATCCTCTTTCCCTGTTGCAAACCATAATAGTTTAAGACCCCTTTTCATATCGCTGTTATCAAGCATGGCCCTGTGCTCATCTTCCCAGTCAAAAGATGGACTTTGCCCTGGATTGGAACCACCGAGGCCGAATATCCCTGAACTGAATACCCCGATATATGCGAATTTGCCAAGATCTTTCATTGCAATATTAATGGTTTGCATGCCACCCATGGAAAGCCCGGCTATTGCGCGGCTTTCGCGATCTTTTAAGACACGGTAATTGTTCTCTATATAGGGTACAATCTCATTTATAAAGTCTCCTGAAAAATCATCAACCATAGCGCTTATGCTGCTATCCATACTGAAATTGCTGGTCGTATGGCCTGCAGGCATGACCACAATCATTGGTTTTGCCTTTTTATCACTAATGAGGTTATCGATTATAAATCCTGCCCGGCCAACTGAACTCCATGAGTCATCACAATCCATTGCACCATGAAGAAGGTAAAAAACAGGGTATTTTTTACTGTCTGATCCGTATCCAGGAGGGGTATATATGTGCATACGACGGTGCCTCTTAAGGGTTTTTGAATAGTAGTAAACCTCTGCAACAGCCCCATGGGGCACCTGTTTCATCTCCATAAAATCTGCGCCTGGCACATAGACCATGCTCCATACATTATTGTTTGACTCGCTTATTGATGTGTTATTGGGGTCAACAACCGGGGCACCATCAACAGTGAATGTGTATCTGTATGCCCCGGGTGCAACTGGCCCACTTTTTCCTTCCCATACACCTTCACTGTTTTTTGTAAACTGGATATTTCCAGGGGTTATCCCAAATATATCAGAACTCTGCAAACCCACCTTGTTAGCTTCTGGGGCCAGTATCCTGAAAGTTATACCTTTATCTGAAAGCACCTCCGGTGATTTGACTATTGGCGCCTTTGGAAAGGCAGGCTTTTTTGCCTGGGCATAGATGTTTGCGGACAGGGATAAAAACACTATAACCGCGGTCAATGTAAATATTCGCATAAATAAATTTTTACGTTCCATAAATATCTCCCCCATTTATTAACTGGTTACACTTAATTGACTGCTTTAAAAACATGGTCATCAACTGTTTATTGGACTTTAAATTAACCAGCAGGAAATGCAACAGGAAAGAATATTATTATATTTTAACACTTGAGGAGGGTTTCTGGATATCTATATATTTATAGCTTTGCCTACGGGGCGTTCCCCGGATTCTGCTTACTGCTACCCTGGCGGTTCAGGCGTTTCTGATTGATTATCTCACTGATCTTACTGCATTTTTCCGGAGACATCTCATTAAGTTTTTTAAATATCTTTTGTCTCTGCTCAGGGGATTTTTCTTTTATGATCTCTCTTATTCTATTTCTTTGATCAGGCGTTAGGTTTTTAAATTTTTCAGCGAGCATTTTTCGTCTTTGAACAGATGCTTTGTTCAACTTCTCTCTTGCTGCTTTAAGGTGTTCTTTTTGTTCCCTTGAAAGGGTACGATAGGCCTCAAAGCACTTCTGTATCTGAGCCCTTTTATCTTCAGGCAGTCGCTCCCATGCCTTTATCCTGTCTTTCAATGCCCTCCTTTGCTCAGGAGACATGCCTGCCCACTTTTTAGACCCATTAAACAGGGTCTCCTGTTTCCCGGCAGGAAGTGATTTCCACCTTTCCTTAAGGGGTTTCAATATCTGCTGTTGCTTTTCTGTGAGTGATTCCCATGGGATGCCTGTTTCACCAGCATACAGTGATGAAGAGGTATAGAGACAAATAAAAATCGTAAATATTGATAGAATTATATAGTCATTTCTTTTTTTCACAGTATTCATAACAGCCCTCCTTATAAGAAATTAGCCGGTTGTATTTTCTCTTTCCGCTAACCAGGTATAAAATTCCAGGTTTTCAATCAGGTCAAAGTCCTGTTCTTCTGAGAGCAGTTCTATAAGCGATAGCTGTTCAGGGTCTATTTCATTTTCTCCCGGAACCAGTTCGGGTATTATGCTCTCTAAGCCATTTTCTTTGAAATTGGTATCCGTTCCGGATATATCAGCCCCCTTTTCTGAAATTTGAGTCGATTGACTAATCCGGTTGTTGTCGGGCGCAGTCACAAGATATATTACAAAGAGCATGGCAATAACTGAAACAGCAACCCCTGTTAGTGGCACAGCAAATAATATCCTTTTTGCCCGTTTCTGTTCCATTGCCGCCAGTCTTGCATTTCTGATTTTGGCCAGGGTTTTTGAGTCAATATTATTTATTCCCTGATCCAGATGCTCTTTAATCTCCTCAATCAGTTCTTTTTCCTTTTTCATGGCCATGTCCCTTCCAGCTTTTCTTTAAGTTTACTGATTGCTCGAAAATAGTGCGTTTTTACAGTGCCTTCTGTGCATTTCATTGCTGTGGCTGTCTCTTTGGTGCTCAACCCCTCCCATGCCCTTAATAAAAATACCTGCTGTTCTCTGCGCGGGAGCTGTTTCAATATGCTATTCAGTCTTGCCATAGCCTGTGAGTTTTTAGCCTCTGTCAACGGGTTTGCATTTTGAGTATCAGGTGCAGTATCTACTGGATCAGGTTCAATTTCTGATTCTTCACTGTGAGGTGCAGGTTTGCTTAAAAACATGAGCCGTTTTAATCTTTCCCTTCTGAACCAGTCTCTGATTTTATTCTGAACCACCTTATAAAAGAGGGGCCGCCATTCTGATTCATCTTTTTTGGAATAACTGCCTGCAAATGCCATCATACTTTCCTGGAGTATATCCAGGGCATCATCAGTGTCTCCTGTGGCAATCTGTATGATACGGAACGCCTTCTTTTCTACTGATTTAAGGAATGCCTCCATAGCTCTTTATCGCTTATTATTCCTTCCTAATAAACCGGTATAAGGTGGTTCATTTTCTTATTTATCTTCTCCTGTTGATCAGATCGCCTCTTCGATCAAGCCTTCTCTCTATCCTTTCGCCTTTATTGTCAAGACGCCTATCAATACGGTTACCTTTTTGATCCAGGCGGTGTTCTATCCTGTCGCCCTTGTAATCAAGTCTGTCTGAAAGGCGTTCTTTACCCATTTCCTTAACAATCTCAGATTTCTGATCAAGCCTGTTATTAATACGATCACCTTTGTTATCCAGCCTGTTATTTATAATATCGCCCTTTTTATCAAGACGGTTTTCAATCCTCTCTCCCTTTTTGTCAAGCCTGTCATCAATTTTTTCACCTGATTCAGCCTGTACTGTACCTGAAATAAGAAATAAAACCGAAACAGCCATATACATCATTGTTATTTTTTTTGATTTAGCTTTCATATTTTTCTCCTTTATGGGTGTTATATCCTTACTGTCTGACTTATAAAACGTATGAGGAATGATTTGGTTGACAAAAAACAGATAACTTCTTAAAAATGGTTTTAAGTTCAGGCCATTTCTATTAATTATAGCAGTAAGGCATAAAATATTATTATGCTTTAGAGCATCAATAAATTTTTCTATAGGATTAAAAAAAATGAAAAATATTTCAGCACAGTCTTTTAGGATTATACTTTTTATCTCTTTACTAATAACAACATCTTATGGACAAAATGACATGCCGGTAAAAATAGAATCAGTAAAGCCACTTTTTGTTCAACCTTCCATGAATGTTTTCAGGCGTTTTAAAGCAGAGCCTGAGGCTATGTATAATTTTTACGGGAAGGCGCTGGGCTTCGAGCAACTGACGACCTTTAATGTTGGTGCAAAGACCGATGTTGCAAGGTTTCAGGTGGGTGACTCCCAGCTAAAGCTTTCAGGCACTGTGCCAAATCGCACCTATCAGCGCGGTGAAATAAAGGATGCAACAGGGGTGCGCCTACTTTCATTCTTTTTTACTGACAGGCATGCCCTTGAAGAGAGATTAAGAACCCAGGGGATCAAGGTTCCTCTTTTTAACCCTGTTAAGGGTACTGCCCGAAGCCATGCCCTTTTAAAGGACCCTGACGGCCAGTGGGTGGAGCTTGTTATTGTACCGGATTCAGAGAAGGCGGCCTGCATGGGGATTGAGGTAGGGTTATCTGTCTCTGATCTTGAAAAGAGCAGGGCCTTTTACCGGGAATTTGTAGGACTTGAAGAGATGCCGCCTGAAGATGACCCTGTTTTTCATGTTAAAAAATATTCTTTTCGTCACGGGTCAACCATAATAAGCCTCCGCTGTTTTGGTTCAGGCCTGCCTGCTGATACTGGTAGCGGCGGCATACAGTATGTTGTCTCTGATGCTGCTAGAGTGGAAAAGCTGGCAAAAGAGCGCAATGTTGTTATTGATCAGCCGCTGAGCACACTTGCCGGGTTTTCATTATTAACAGTGTGGCTGGATGACCCTGATGGCATCACCAATTATTTTGCCCAGGTAGGAGCCGCTAAAAAGAAATAAATTCAGGTTTTAAATTATTAACCATTTTAGGGGGGAGAGTAATGAAAATCAGGAATCTATGTTTTGTATTAACCGGTATCTTTTCTCTTATTGTCTTTTCATTAACAGGGTTTGCACAGGATAAAAAGGATACGCCGAAACGGGCCGATTTTATCCCTTCACCCATCTTTTCACCTGTATATCCGCCTTTGCCGCACCATTTCAGCGATGTTTATACCATCCAGATGCTGTGCAAGGCTCCCAAAGGGGCGCTTAAAAGGGCTATCATGCCGCCAATGGAACCGGCAGGTGACGAAGAGACCTTTGTCCTTCTCCTTGGCTGGACGCAGGATGTGGAAAAAGGGGGATACAATGTACATGAGGTGGCAATAAACGCCCCTGTCAAATGGAAAGACAAGGTCGGCAACACCACGCTGATAGAATATATTGATAGCGACATGGGTCTTATTGCAGGTCGTGAAATCTATGGCTGGCCAAAGAAGATGGCTGAAATTACCTGGTCAAAGACCCGGACAGGATGGATGGTTGTAGTTAACAAGATGAAGGATCAGGGGAGTGTGCCTCTCATGAAGATAGAATACACTGTAAACAAAAATCTGCCCGAGGTAAAATGGCCTGATATGGGGCCGGTTCTTCTTGTCAGGCGCATACCGCCTGCCTCATTGTCCACACCATCAATAAACCAGATGATATGTCTGGGGTGTAACACGCCCCAGGCTAGCGTTGGGCCACTGGAGGCTGCGCCAGGGCCGGATGATACAAGGGGAACTGCAACGGTGCAGTTTTTTGACGGCCCACATGATCCCCTTACATTTTTAGGCCCTTTAAAGGTGCTTGATGCAAAGATGACAAGTCTGAAGGGTGAGATGCCGTTCGGGCTGGGGTTAGGCGAAGTGGTTGAGCAGTGGGAGGAATAGTATGCCAATGGATGGGTCAAACAGTCATTACATGACAGGGTTTGATCCATCCTCTATTACGGGTTTTGAACCATCCAATATGCCCTTATAGACAAGGAAATTTTTCACCACGGAGTACACAAGGCGCACAGAGAAGAAAATGCCGAGACAGATTCCAGTGAAAAAATTTCATTACCAGTATGGCTGTAACCCCCTGTGAGGTTGTTCCATAGAGGCAATCTCCGCCAATTTTTGAGATTCAGGGATCTGGTTATTTGTAACCCCGTCGATGAACCTTTTCATGAAAACCAGTTTTTCATCTCCATTAAGTTCAATGTCTGGTATTGCGCGCCAGCGTTCAGCAGTAACCTTTTTTCTGCTGTTAAGTTTGATATCCCTGAATGGATTTCTGTATGATGTAGAGTCGTTCAGGGATGAATCAAAATAGGAGATGGTTACTGGTATATCTGCTGAGAGATATTTCAGTATAGAGCCCTTGAATGTAAATCGTCCTGATTTGGGATCATACTGAAAGCAGGTATCTGCCACATTATCTTTCCTTAAGATTTCAATTATCCGATCTGCCTCTTCCTTTGGAATTATTGCCGATATACTGCGAATCATGCCTGCAGAAGTAATCTCTTCAAATGGTTTTACCATATATGGCGCTGACCTCTCCCTTGCCCTTATTCTCTGGAAGTTGTTGCGGTATACATATGAACAGTAGTTGATCGGGAGCTTTATGCCTGAATCGGCTGCCGATTTAATAACCTTAAGGGCGGTGATTTCAGACTCAAGCACTGTGGCATCATGGCCATGAAGAAAGGTATATCCCCTTTCTCTGAATTTATTAAAGTTATAGGGCGTGCACCTGAGCTGGTGCAGGTTCAGGAATCTAACCCCGCTTTCAATTAGTTGAGGCAAAAGGGCACACAGGCGTTCATAATCTTCCGGTATGGCTGGTATCTCCACCGTTACGGTATCGATATACTGTGATGCAAGTTTTATCTTGTCAACTTTATAACCCTGCGCAACAAGGTTGAAACGTATCTCATTAAGACCCGCATCCTTAAGCCTCTTCAGTATCTCATCTGTAATCAGTATACCATTTGTGTAGAGCCATTTATGTATCTCATCACCAAAACGGCCTGTTACTGCGGATAGAAAGCTGACTGATTTATCAAGGGTCATAAGGGGTTCGCCACCGCTTACGCTAACCCCCCTTATCCCGAATTTTTCTATATAATCAAGATAGTCTGAGGGATTTGTAAAAAGAAGGGTGTTTGTGACAGGCTCGCCCTCCTCATCCTGTGCTGACGGGCAGAAGAAACAGTTGCCATTACATTTACCATTTATAAAAAGGCATGACCATGTGCCTTCGCCGCAGTGACGGCACCCTGGTGAAATATCCATATAATAGGGCTTTGTTTCACTGTATGCAGATACCAGTTGATCCTTTAATGATGCAATAATTCCTGCACGAAGCGCTTCAGCTTCCTCTGCCTCATTATCTGTAACCCAATTGAAATTCGAGTATTCCTCACCATATTTTTTCTGAACAGATTCGACTATCTTTTTCTTCTCGTTTTCTAGCATGTTAACACTCTTATAAAAAAGATGCCTAATCTATTCATGTGAAGGCATATTGTCAAATAATTCTACTTATCCATTAACCCTTGCCATTTTAATTTCTCTTTATGTCCTCAGTTATTTTGCCATCCCTTATCTCCACCTGACGCGGAGCCCTTTTTGCCAGGGCCGGGTCATGGGTAATAACAAGTATAGTCCGCCCCTGTTCCCACAATTGGATAAAGAGGTTCATAATGTCGCTTCCTGCCCCTGTATCAAGGTTACCTGTAGGCTCGTCGGCAAGGATAATATCAGGGTCCATTGCGAGCGCCCTTGCAATAGCCACTCGCTGCATCTGGCCGCCTGAAAGCTCTGTAGGCTTATGATCCATGCGTTCTGAAAGACCGACACGGTCAAGCAACTCCATAACCCTTTTCTTGCGCTCCTTTTTAGGTATCCCGCCGAAAATAAGGGGCATCTCAACATTTTCATATGCAGATATATGGTGAAGGAGGTTAAAGCTCTGAAAGATAAATCCCACACGCCTGTTTCTTATACTTGCAAGCTCTTCCCTGCTCATGCCTGAGACCTCTTCGCCACGCAAAAGGTAACTCCCTGATGTGGCAGTATCAAGGCAACCGATAAGATTCATGAGTGTGCTTTTACCTGACCCGGATGGGCCTGTGATAGCCACCATCTCACCTTCATGCACCATGAGGTTAACCCCCTTAAGCGCCTCTATCTTTACCTTTCCTGTATCATATACCTTGGACAGCCCCTTAAGGCTTATCACCTCGCCATTTTTCTGTTTTTGGTTATTTGACCTAGAGTTAAAGAAATTTTCCAGTAACATATTTACCTCATTCGTAGCGGAGTGTCTCCGCAGGGTTTATTGATGCCGCTCGCCTGGCCGGGAAATAACCGGCTAAAAGACCTATGATGCCAAGGATGAGAGCTGATACAAGACCAATGGATAATGATAATGTCGGTTTACCAAGCATGGCCAGCGCCTCATTGCCTTCTGTCGGTATACGCCCCAGCAGCACGATTGCCGCCATTGCCATTAACAGACCTATAGCGCCTCCAAGCAAGGTATATAACATCCCCTCAATGACTACCGGGCCGGTAATCCATGATCTTCTGGCGCCAAGAGCCATTTTTACCCCTGTCTCCTTTGTACGCTCCTTTACAACCGCATACATGATATTTGCAACGCCCACACCCCCTATAATCAGCGTGAGCGCGCCTATGATTCCCAGAAAGATGTTCAGACCAATCATTATATTACGCTGGCTTTTTGATGAATCCACCGTATCCCATGTCCCAAACACCCGTTTGTCAGCCGGGTCAAAACCATATTTTGCCCCGAGCACCCTGTTAACACCTTCAAGCACAGCCTTCATGCGGGCAGGGTGATCAGGCTTTATAATAAGCATCTGAAGTCTGTCCATATTAAACTGTGCCCTGAATGTGGTGATTGGGATGCATATCTGATCTTTGTCCATGCCATTGTAATTCCCCATCATGACCTTGGGCATCATCACCCCTATAACTGTGTATGGTATCTTTTCAATAAAGAGCTCTTTGCCAACAGGGTCTTCATTACCATAAATCTTTTTTGCAATCTCATCGCCCAGAAAGGCCACCCTTCTCTGCAGTTGTTCATCCTTGATATCAATAAAGCGGCCACCTTTTGAAGGGATATGATTGCGTATCTCGCCAAAACCCCAGGTCACCCCTTTGATTGTGGCATTTGTCTCTGTCTTGTCTGATTTTACGCCTACACCAAAATTCTGTATCTCCCCTGCGGCCTCAGCAAGGTTCTCGACCCTTTTCTTTAATAGTTCAACAGCCTCTATTTCAAGCCTTATTGGTCTTCCGGGGGGGAGCCCCTGCCATATAAGGCTTGTAGTCCCTGGCCATAATACAGCAATATCTTTTCCTATGCCCTGCATAGCAGTTGAGGCGGAAATAGTTAATCCCTCTCCAAATGCAAGTAGCAGCAGGAGCGAGAGTGTTCCCCATGCGATTGATGCAATGGTGAGTATTGCCCTTTTTTTCTGGATGCGGCTTGAGCTCAGAAACAGATAGAGCATTAATCCTATTCTCGGTATGCGCATATTTCCCTCACATCTTCATGGCTGTTACAGGGTCCAGGTTAGCGGCAGTACGCGCCGGGAAAAAGCCTGATATAAAACTTATTAACCCCAGAGTCAGCGCAGTGGCAGCCGCTGAAGATGGGGACAATATTGGGTCTCCCACTGTATCGCTCAGGTGCAGCGCAGGAAAGATCATGCATAATAAAAGGGTGAAAATGATTCCTATTAATCCACCGGTAATTGAAAGTGCAAGGGTCTCAAACAGAAACTGGGCCATGATAAACCTTCCTTTTGCCCCCAGGGCCATTTTTATGCCTATCTCCCTTGTGCGCTCCTCAACCACAACATTCATGATATTTGATATACCGATTCCTCCTACAACCATTGTAAGACAACCTATGAACCCAAGGAATATCCTGAATGCCAGCATGAGGGTATTTATAAACTTTGCATTTTCAGATGTGTCCCAGAAGACTATTGCCTCTTCATCATCAGGGCTGAACCTATGCCTGGCTGCCATGATATGCCTGACATCTTTTATCAATGCCCCTGTCTCCCTGACATTATCAGCCGCAAAAACAAGGTTGCTTACATATTTTTGCCCTGTCATCATCTTGAATGTTGCAGCAGGGATAAATATCTTGTCCTTGTCTGATCCATTATAGTTGGAGTCCTGCTGCTTTTTTTTCATCACGCCCACCACCAAAAATGGGGAACCGTTTAGATTCAAGGTTCGGCCAACAGGTGAATCACTACCGAAAACCTGTCCTGCCAGTTCATCACCGATAAAGAGCACCCGTTTTTTCAACTGAATATCAATGGGATTTATAAAACGACCCCCTTCCTGCGGGATCAGATTGCGTAATTCGCCGTACGCAGGCTCTATGCCTGCAACCCTTACAGAAAGTATCTTTGTTCCCTGCTGGAGCTTCATCCCTGATTGGTATTCACTGGATATATAGCCCAGGCCTATTGCCTTTTTCCTGATCAGGTTGATGTCCTCATCATCAATCAGGATGTAACGCCCTTTATTAAGCCCGTCATATGACATTGATGTGCGTGAAGGCCAGCCTATCACCACACCGTTCCCTATGCCTGCGGCTTCTTTGGCAAGCTGCCGATGAAACCCCTCTCCAAAGGCCAGCAGCAGGCTCACGGCAGTGGTTCCCCAGATCATGCCAAATAGTGTAAGGAAGGTGCGGAGCTTCTGGCTCTTTGTATCGCGGACAAGCTGACGTATGATATTAAACATACCTATCCTTTTATCTCCCTGGGAGGCCTCTGCACAAGCTTTTGGCCCTCATTAATGCCCGATAGAACCTCTACATTGAGCCCGTCTGAAAGGCCGACTGTTATAGGCACCTTTTTGGGTTCTGCCTCTTTTGTCTCTCCAGGTATTTCTACAAAGGTCTTTGCGCCATTATCTTCAAATATGACAAGGCGTTCAGGTATAATCAGTATCCCCTTTTTTTCGCGTACCACAATATCTGCATTGGCAGAGTACCCGGCCCGAAGCTCCACATCCTTGATCTGATCCAGCTCTATCTCCACCTCAAATAGTTTTGCATTATCTTTTTCAGTTGCCTGCGGGGCTATCTTGCTTAATCTGCCTGTTACAGTATGATCAGGCAGTGCGCCTATTTTTATACGTACAGGCATGTTGATCTCAAGTTTGCCAACATCAATCTCATCTACTGTGCCCTTAAAGATTAGATCATTCATATCTGCAAGTGTGGCAAGCTCGGTGCCTGCCTGATAGCTTGTAAGCGGCACCACAGGGTCTCCCGAATTTACGAGACGCTGTAAAAGAATCCCCTTAGATGGCGCCCTTACTATTGTCTCCATGTTTTTACCCCTGCCTGTTACACGACCGTCCTGTATCAGCTGCAACCGGTCCCTTGCCCTTGCTAACTCTATCCTTGCGCGCTCATATGCCTCTTTCTGAACATCCCTGCTGTTAACCGATTCTATCCCCTCACTTACAAGTTCCTGCGAGTGTTCCCAGTCTTTTTTTGCGCGGTCAAAGGATATCTGCGCAGTCTTTACAAGATGTTCTGCCTCAAGCAGTTCATCAGGGGTGGGATCAGGGCTGATCTCTATGATCGGGTCACCCGTATCAACCACATCCCCAACCTCAACCGGGCATCTTTTCACAATGCCCGAGATCTTTGATTTTATATGAAATTTTTGCTTTGGCTCTATCTGCCCTATTGCAACTGCCTTTTCAGTTATCTCTCCCTTTACTGCCTCCACAAGCACAAATCCCTGATCAGCGGGTTTGCTTTTTTTTACCCATGAGTAACCTCCAATAGCGATTACTGAAACAAAGATTAATAAAAGGAGCACCTTTACAAACTTCTTCATTCAATACCTCCGGGATTTAAAATTTATATTGCGTGACCTAAGCATTTATCATACCAGCATCTTGATATGCTTAATTAAATTGAAATATCAATATGATACATTGAAGTTCGCAATTCCGGCATTGGCCGGTTAAGCCTTTTTATAGCCATTTATGCCCATGACTGGTTATTTCAGCCATTGGGTATATGTATGTATAGTCTGAAAAAGGAAAATGGTTACATGGGTGAAGCCTTTTTATGTTCATCAAATTAATATTTTATATTTTTAAAACTTTCTATATACTGCGCAACCGAAAGAGGGTTCTTCTCAACTCAACCCTGCACATATTTATAAACAGGTATTTTGGCGTTCCTGATCCGCGGTTGATCCATCTTCTCCATGCTGCTTTCGCCCGCGCTTCAAGGAATAATTCCAACAACCTTTATTCTAATGGAGAGTAAAAATGACAACATGGCATGATTACTTAAAGAAGACAGGCCAGCCTCCAAGCTGGCCATATCCGATTCGTTTTGAGCAGGAACAGGAGCTGGATGCAGATGTGCTTGTTATCGGAGGCGGCATCGCTGGCTGCTGGGCTGCTATATCAGCGGCAAGGGAAGGTGTAAAGGTGGTGCTTCTTGAAAAGGGCGACACTGTAAGAAGCGGGGCAGGGGGCCCAGGCTGTGATCACTGGTGCAATGTACCTGCAAACCCCCATTCAAGGGTTAATCCTGATGAGTGGGCAGAGCACATGGCAGATGTGCCCTGGAGCTGCGGAATCGGTCTCCAGATTCAGTGCAGGGAAGACTGGGATACGCTTCTTGAGATGGAGCAGATGGGTGGAAAGATACGTGATACAGATGATGAGTATGTGGGAGCAGAGGGCAGGTATGATGATACCAAACTCATGTTTTCGCCCAGGTATGGTGTAAAGCACAACCTCTGGCCTGAGCCGGGCGCAGGCGAGCCGGGCTTTAACCCGCCTGAAAAGAGATCAAATGTGGTGATAAGGATATGGGGATCAACCTTCAAACCCGCCCTGAAAAGGGAGTGCATACGGCTGGGTGTAAAGGTAATGGACAGGGTTGCAGGCACAAGCCTCTTAACTGAAAACGGTGTCCAGGGGGCGCGCGTCATAGGCGCAACAGGGCTTAACAGCCGGACAGGCGAGTTTGTAATTGTAAAGGCCAGAGCAACCATTATTGCAACTGGCGGCGCAGGTGATCTGTGGCTTATGAACTCGGAACTCTGCGGTATGTCAAGCATGCATCCAAGGACATGGACAGGTGAAGGGCTTGTTATGGCATTTAAGGCTGGCGCGGAGATTGCCAACCTTGAGGTGAGCATGCCTATAGGTATAGCAACAGGTCTGAAGCACAAATGGTATACCGGCGCCGGTGATGCCAGCTATGAGAATGTGCCTATAGTTGATGCCAATGGCAAAAGGGTGCCATTCCCCATACAGGGCTGGGAGGATGCAGGGGCCATGATACCTTCGCCCGAAACCCAGATGAAGGTTGCTGAGGAGGTTAAAAAGGGGAATCTTGCCCTGCCATTTTATGGCGACTGGCCATCAATGTCTGATGTGGAAAGAAGGGCAACATGGAACCTTATGCTCGGGGAAGAGTCCACCACAAAGATCATTATAGACACATTTAACAAGGCAGGCTTTGACGGCAGCAGGGATCTTCAGCAGAGTTACAGGTTTATTGAGGGGGCAGGCATGCCTCAGTGGAGAAATGGCGGCGGTAATTTCATGATGGACTGGAATCTCAAGACAAACCTGAATGGATTATATGTTGCTGGCACCCAGCTTTTAGGCGGACAGGATCACAGCTACTGTGCTGCAACCGGCAGATATGCCGGAAGAAAGGCTGCCTCCTATGCAAAGGGGACAGCCCAGGGCAATATATCACGTGATCAGATACAAAAGGAAAAGGACAGGATTTATGCCCCGACACGAAGGGATAGCGGTATCGAATGGAAGGAGTTCCACGCTGGGATCGCAAGGATCAACCAGTATTACAACAGCGAATTTAAGACAGAGAACCTTTTCAGGATCGGGCTTTACGCCCTTGAAAGGATGGAAAAGGAATTTGCCCCCCAGCTCTATGCCCTTGATCCGCATAAACTTTTGAGGACCATTGAAGACCTCACCATGCTTGAACACTCAAAGATGATCATGCAGGCATCTATGGCTAGAAAGGCCAGCCGCATGGGATTTCAGCGTATAGATTACCCTGAGATGGATCCTCCTGAGTGGAACAAGTTTCTTGTTGCAAGGCTTGTAGATAACAAATTTACAACAAGGCTTCAGGATCAGAGATTCTGGGGAAACATGAAGAAAGAGTATGAGGCCCATAACAGGGATTACAAGGGGGTGTATAAGAAATAAGAGGTTTAAGGTTCAAGGCACAAGGGTTTTATTCAAGATTCAATAATGCAAAAAAAAACCCTAAAACCCATGACCCCTTGAATCCTTGAACCCTGTTTATTATTAACAATTTTATATCGGAGGCTAAACATGTCCGAAAAAATATTTGCATTGACCAATGTTATAACGCCAAACCAGCCGGTTATTTTTGACAAGGATTTTTGTACCGGGTGCAACAATTGTGTGGAGACATGCCAGGTGGATGTATACATACCTAACCCTGAGACAGGCATGCCCCCCATTATTCTGCATCCGGATGAATGCTGGTATTGCGGATGCTGCGTAAACGACTGCCCGTCGGAAGGGGCTATCAGGTTCAACTGGCCTCTCCAGTCAAGGGCCTACTGGAAGAATAAGAAGACAGGGGCAATAGGGCAGGTATAAGGAAAATAATAACCTTTATAATAAAGGCCGTTTTCAGGCCTTTATTATCAGTAAATATACTGCCATATTAAAAATGAATCAGTAAAGGTTCAGCAATAATTTGATTACATTCAGAGGAGGCAAGCATATGATAAAGATATATGGTGCAAAGATGGGAAGCGCCTTCAGGTGCCATGTTCTCATGCTTGAGATGGGCATAAAGTATGAGGAGGTAAAGGTGGATTTTGAAAAGGGTGATCAGTTTAAACCTGAATACCTTAAACTTAATCCGAACGGCAAGATCCCGTGCATTGTTGATGATGGTTTTGTGCTTTGGGAATCCATGGCAATTAATAAATATATTGCCACAAAATACAACTCTGAGCTGCTTGGCAAAACCCTTGAAGAGAATGCCCTTATTGATCAGTGGAGTTACTGGTCTATCCTTGAGGTGCAGGCAAATCTCTATTCAATAGCATTCCAGAAATTCTGGGTGCCAGAGGCTGACAGGGATGAAAAGGCAATTAAAAAGGCGATGGATGAGCTTCCAAAGGTCTTGAAGATACTGGATAACCAGCTTGAAGGAAAGGAATATATCCTTGGCGACAGGTTTACCCTTGCCGATATCAATGTAGCAAGCTGTGTTATGGCAGCTGATTTTGCCAAATATGATTATTCCGCATATAAAAACATAACACGCTGGATAGCAAAGCTTAATAAACGACCGAGTTTTGCGCAGATACCATTTCCACCGAAAAAATAATTCTTAATAAGGCAAAGGGTCAGGCTTGATAAGTCTGGCCCAGCACCATGAGCCTCTTCAGATTATCCACGGCTATCTATCTGTATATCTATACTTAATAATGAAATTTGAAAAAAAGCTTTATCTCATATTCCAAGATGTGTATACTGACCCCGTTATATTGAAAAAAACGCAAGGTCCGGTATGGGGCATTGCATGTAATAAACAGTTTAATTAAATTTCAGGGAGGCTTAAATATGGCGCATGGAGTTATGGGTAAAATGCTGTTTGTTGATCTGGGCAAAAAACAGCTTAAGGAAGAGGCACTTGATCCAAAGACAGTCAGGGAATTTGTGGGAGGCTATGGCCTGGGTGCTAAGATCCTTTTTGAAAGACAGAAACCAGGGGTTGATCCGCTTGGCCCAGATGCAATGCTTGGAATTGTTACAGGCATGCTTACCGGCACAGATGCCATTGGCGGTTCGCGTTATGTAATGGTAGGCAAGTCGCCTCTTACAGGCGGGTGGGGTGATGCAAATTCTGGCGGAAATGTGGGCCCGTTTCTGAAATTTGGAGGATATGATGCGGTGTTTTTTTCAGGGATATCTGAAAAACCTGTATACCTTTATATTGACAATGGCAAGGCAGAGATCAGGGATGCATCTGATCTCTGGGGCAAGGATACCTTTGACACAGAAGATGTACTCAGAGAGAGGCACGGTAAAAAGCTTGAGGTTGCCTGTATAGGGCCAGCCGGAGAAAAATTATCACTTATAGCCGCTGTCATGAATAATAAAGGCCGCGCAGCAGGACGTTCCGGCCTTGGCGCTGTTATGGGTTCAAAAAAACTCAAGGCCATTGCAATAAACGGTTCACTTGAGATCCCTGTTGCCAATAAAGAGGCGGCAAAGGAGATGCGTAAAAGACACTTAAGTGACATGGGCCCCATGGTAAAATTCATGCAGGAGTTCGGCACATGCGGTATGCTTGAGATGTGTGCAAAGGTTGATGATGCGCCATTCAAGAACTGGGCAGGCACTGGCGAGGGCGATATGCCCAATTATGCTGATATCGGAGGGCCTCATATAATAGCCCAGCAGGAAAGAAGATATGGCTGTTACCGCTGCCCCATAGCATGCGGAGGCATAATGAAACCGCCAACCGGGGAGTATAAATGGGGAGATCACGCCCACAAGCCGGAGTATGAAACCCAGGCCATGTTCGGCACAAACCTGCTTGTTAACAATGTTGATTCAATAATTATGGCCAGTGATATCTGCAACCGGTTCGGGATGGACACCATAGGAGCGGGCGCAGTGGTTGCCTTTGCAATGGAATGCTATGAAAAAGGCATTATTACAGCAAAGGATACAGATGGCATTGAAATGAAATGGGGAGATCACAAGGCCAGCATTGCTCTCCTTAACAAGATTGTAAGGCGAGAAGGGATTGGCGATATCCTTGCTGACGGCACAAAGAGGGCATCCGAAAGGCTGGGCAAGGGTTCAGAAAAATACGCCATGCATGTGGGAGGCCAGGAATTCCCTGCACATGACTCAAGGGGAGGGCACGGGTTTGCCATATCATACTGTTCTGAACCAACCCCGGGTCGTCATACTATGAGCGGCGAGATGCCTCATCCTCCGGGAACCATGCCTGAGTATGATCACACAACATTCAAGGGCCGAGGTAAACCCCATATGATTGGTTCAGCCTTTTCAAACTATTATAATGCAGCAGGGCTATGCATGATATGTTATGGCGATGGATATGGAAAGTCGGACTATTTTCTTGAAGCTATCAGGACCATCACAGGATGGGATGTGACCCGTGAAGAAATCATCAAGACCGGTATGCGTATAAATGCCATGCGTCAGGCATTTAATATCCGCGAAGGCATAACAACACCATGGAAGTTCCCTGACAGGATGCTCGGAAAACCGCCAAAGACTGTTGGCCCAAGGGCAGGGATTACATGGGAACTTGAAGATATCTATACAGAGTACTATGAGGCAATGGGCTGGGATACAAAGACAGGAAAACCCAGAAAGGAAACCCTGATTGACCTGGGCCTGGATTTTGTTGCAAAGGTACTTTACAAATAAATTCAATCCTTAATATTGACTTAAAGGGCCGCATCAGTAATAATGCGGCCCTTTTTATCTGTATGAAATATGGGATTTGTTCAGGAGCAAAAATATGGGCGTTGAAGTAGAAATGGCACATGTTTTCAGGTCTTACCTTGGTGGCCGGAAATCGGTAACTACAGAGGGAAAGACTGTTTTTGAATGCCTGAATGATCTTTCCAATAAATATCCCATGACAAAAAACATGATTATTGATGAGAATGGTAGCATTACCAATCGTTTTGAGGTATACCTGAATGGTGAAAGCATCTATGAAACCGGGTTATCCACCCCGGTAAAAGATGGCGACAAAATAGACCTGGTTTATATTATACATGGGGGGTAATTTTATTAAACCTTACACGCAGTACTTTTTTGCATAATAATCCTGCTGAGTGATAAAAGAGGCCAAGATGCCTTGTTGGCTGTAAATCTGAAATCAAGGAGTCTAATTTATGAAAGAAAAAGCTCTTTACCCGTCATTTACCAATCCTTATCTTATTGAACCTGATCGCCCAATGCCTGATGAAATTGCTGTAATAGGAGCAGGGCATATTGGCCCTGATATTGCCTATTATTTGCGCACTGGCTTGACTCACAAAAAATTATATATGGTTGATGTGGTTGAAGCACAGCTTGAAAAGGCAAGGGAGCGCTTCAAAGGTTATGCTGAAAAGGCAGTGCAGAAGAGAAAGATGAGCCCTGAAGCATCCGCAAAGATACTCGGAAATATCGTTTATACAACCGATTATAACGATTTAAAAAACTGCGGCCTCATTATCGAGGCGGCCACAGAAAATTTAAGCCTCAAACAGAAGATATTTCAAATGCTGGAAGATGTCACATCTACTGATACAATTCTCACAAGTAATACCAGTGGTATCCCGGCAAATGAGATCTTTACCGGTATGAAACATCCTGAACGCGCCACCATCACCCATTTTTTTGCGCCTGCATGGAGAAGCCTTCCTGTTGAGGTTATTAACTGGGAGGGCGCCTCTTCAAAGACACTTGATTATCTGTTATGGTTTTTTGCCAATACGGGCAAGGTTCCCATGATGACAACAAATGTATACTCCTTTCTCCTTAACAGGATCTTTGAGACATGGTGCAGTGAAGCTGCCTTTCTTATTGACAGGGCAACAAGCCAGCAGGTTGATCATGTGGCAGAAGAGTATGTTGCATCGGGCCCTTTTTTTGTTATGAATTTTACAGGTGGAAATCCGCTGATTCATATTTCACAGAGCAGAAGGACTGTAGAATCGGCCTGTTATAAGCCATCTCTCTCCCTTTTATCTGTTGATACCTGGAAGGTTAACAAACCAGGCACAAAGGTTGATGTGCCAGATGATCTTAAAAATTGGATAAAGAACAGGCTTCTGGGAGCCATATTTTCCCAGTGTTTTGATATAACCGACAGGTCTATTGGCACACGCCCTGATCTTAACTTGGGCACTGTTATTGGACTGGGTTTTAAAAAGGGGCTCTTTGAGGTAATGGCTGATATGGGAAGCCAAAAAGTTAAAGATATCATGGAATGCTTCAGAAAAGAACGTCCGGGATTTCCCGTCCCAACGCATGAAATTGAGAGCTACATCAATTTCCCAAGAGATATCCTTGTTGACAATATTAATGACATCAGGATTATCACTATAAGACGGCCACAGGTTGCAAATACCCTAAATATAAGCACATGTGATGAGATATTGACAGAATTGAAAAAGTCAGAGGCCGATCCGTCAGTCAAAGGTATTATTTTTACCGGTTACGGCACAAAGGCATTCTGCGCCGGCGCTGATATCAGCGTGCTTCTGCCAACCATAGGAAACGCTGATGAAGGGTCAGCATTAAGCAGAAGATATGGCAGCATTGTAGAGCAAATAAACCGGATGAATAAGCCCGTTGTTGCGGCTGTAAATGGTTTTGCAGTGGGTGGAGGATGTGAACTTGCAATGGGCTGCCACTCTATTGTAGCGGATAAAAAGGCATTTTTTCAGTTGCCTGAGATTACACTTGGTATTTTCCCCGGTATGGGCGGGGTCGTTATCCCCTACAGGAAATGGCCTGAGGCCTATGAAAAGTTCAATGCCATGTCATCACAGGCAGAAAGGCTTACCTCTGCTGATGCTGAAAAACTCGGTATTGTTGCAAAGATAACTGACGGTTATAATAATATGATCAGGGCGGCCATTGACGAAGTGAATAGACTTAAAGGCCGGATTCCCAGAATCCCTGACAGTCCTGCCGAGATTCCGCTGTTTATTCCCCCTGCTGAACCTAAATCAGGCGATGTTCCCTTGAGCAAAGAGGCTGTAGGAATAATTGCTGATGTTATCAGAGATGCTGCAAAGGCAGCAAGTTTTAAGGATGCAATGGAGATATCATACGGCTATTCAGGCAGGATATCCTGCATGGATGCCATAAAAGAGGGCGTATCCGCATTTATGGAAAAGCGTAAACCGGTTTTTACTAAGTAATAGTAAAGAGGTTGGGTTAATTAACCCAACCTCTTTAGTGTTGTTTTTTCCAAACACCTATATCTATTCTCCTCCTCTTACTGCTGTCTGATAACTATCTGCAAAACAAACATCATCAATAGCAACATGGTTTTGTGCATTACTGCCAATAAATCCCAGGGTATGAAACCTGATATCTGTTTCGCCGGTAGTTGTCCATTCTGCATCAGGTGTAGCAGGAGGGGTCATGGCTGTTGGATCAGGATTAATGAATAATTCGATATGGTCATTTTCTGTACCAAATTTAATATGTAAAACAGCTAAAACAGTTTCTCCTTCCTGGGAAACAGCAGAGATTCCTGAGTCTATCTCATCAAAGCCATTATTCGCTGCATTACGGACGGCTATTCCCCAGTTACCATTACTCATAACTTTTAGGCTAACTCTACGATAAGCTTTTACCTCCGGGTATACACTCTCCGATAAGATTAAGATATCCGTTCTTCCTGCTCCAGGTTTCCTGCGTATTAAAGACGAGATCCACAAATTAGTTCGACTGCATCCTATATACTGGGGATTCTCAGGCTGCCTCAGATAATCAAATGCCGTGACATCTAGTATTCCGATTCATTAAAAGAGTAACGAATTATTTTGCAAAATCGAATTTTT